>QIKC01000140.1 GCA_003232855.1 Verrucomicrobiales bacterium | reverse complement strand
ATGCGCCCCTTGCGAAATTCGACGTTGGCGTGGCCCGCGCGCTCCGCCACCAGCGGCGCGTTGCGCCGGGCGACCTCGAGCATGTCATCGGTCATGTCGATGCCGATCACCCGCCCCTCCGCGCCGACCACTTGGCTGGCGATGAAGCAAATCTTACCCGTGCCGCTGCCGAGATCGAGCACGGTCTCGCCCGCGCGCAGATAGGCGCTCGGGTCGCCACAGCCGTAGTCTTTGTCGATCACCTCCTCGGGGATGATTTTCAAATACTGGCGATCATATTCGACGGGGCAGCACAACGCCGCCTCCTGCGTCTTGGCGCCTGCGGCATAACGGTCTCGGACAATGGATTCAGTCTTCATTGGGGCTGGGTGATTGGTTGATTTGGGAATTGGATGATTGGGGGGAGGCGGAGCCTAGCATATTCCGCTGGAATTTGGGGGTTTTCTCCGGCATGGGTTGTCGCCATGTCTCAACCCTTTCTCGACAACGCCTTCCACATCCGCTGGTCGCAGCTCACCCCCGAACATATCGTCCCCGACATCACCGCCGCGCTGGCCGCCGCAGGCGAACAAATCGATGCCCTGACGAAAAGCCCCGAACCTGCGGGCGGGCTCACCTTTGAGAACACGCTGCTCGCCCTGGAGTCCGCCACCGAGACCCTCGGCACGCCGTGGGGACTGGTGGCGCACCTCGATTCAGTCTGCAACTCCGATGCCCTGCGCGCCGCGCAGAACGAAATGCTACCGAAGGTTTCCGAGTTCTTCTCGCGAATCCCACTCAACGCCGCCCTGTGGGATCGCATTAAAAAATATAGCAATACAGAGGAAGCAAAAAATCTCACCGGCACGCGGCGGCGCTACCTGGAAGAAACCATCGCCGATTTCGAGAGCAGCGGCGCCGACCTACCCGACGACCAGAAGACCCAGCTCATGGAGGTCGAATCGGAGCTGGCGCTCAAGACGCAGAAATTTTCCGAAAACGTCCTCGATTCAACCAACGCCTGGGAGCTGGTGATCGACGATGCGACGCGCCTAGCCGGCCTGCCCGAATCCGCAGTGGCCGCCGCGCTGGAGAGCGCGCGGACGAAGGATTTAGCCACCGACGCCGCACCGAAATGGCGTTTCACCCTGCAGGCGCCCTCGTGTTTCCCGGTGCTGGAGCACGCCGACGACGACACCTTGCGCAAACAGATCTGGGAGGGCACCTGCGAAGTCGGCCACGGCGGCGACCACGATAATACCGCGCTAGTTTGGGAAATCCTAACGCTGCGTCAGGCGAAGGCCGAATTGCTCGGCAAAGCGCAGTTCGCCGACCAGGCGCTCGCCCGACGCATGGCCAAAAACGGTGCCACCGCACTGGGCTTCGTCGAAGACCTCTACGCGCGCAGCAAGCCCTTCTTCGACCGCGAGACCGGGGAGCTGCAAGATTACAAAGCGGGACAAACCGGCGGGCAAAGCGCACCGATGGAGCCGTGGGAAATCGCCTACTGGGCAGAAAAAAAGCGCAAGGAGCAATACGCCTTCGACGACGAAGAACTGCGCCCCTACTTCCCCATCGACCGCGTGATCGGCGGCATGTTCGACATCGCCGCAGAAGTGTTCGGCATCGCCATCGAAGAAAAACCGGACGCCGCCGAAGTCTGGCACAAAGACGTAAAATTTTACGAGATCCATGACGCGACGAGCGGCGCCCACCTCGGCTCCTTCTACGCCGACTGGTTCCCGCGCGAGAGCAAGCGCGCCGGCGCCTGGATGAACCACCTGCGCACCGGATCCCCACAGCCCAGCGGCCCGCGCAGCCCCCACCTCGGCCTGATGTGCGGCAACATGACCCCGCCGGTCGGCGGCGAGGTCGCCCTGCTCAAACACGACGAGGTAGAAACGGTGTTCCACGAATTCGGCCACCTGCTCCACCACCTGTTGGGCGAGGTCGAAATCAAATCGCTCAACGGCACCAACGTCGCTTGGGACTTCGTCGAACTGCCCTCGCAGATCATGGAAAACTTCTGTTGGGCGCGCGTCTCACTGGATCGCTTCGCCCGCCACCACGAAACCGGCGAACCCATCCCCGAGGCACTGTTCGACAAGATGCTCGCCGCCAGAAACTTCCGCTCCGCCTCCGCCATGATGCGCCAGCTGGCGCTCGCCAAGCTCGACCTCGAACTGCACATCAACGTCGCCCGCGACGGCGGCGAGGATGCGCGCGATTTGGACAAAGTGTGCAAAGAATTGCTAGCTGGATACACTATGCCCACCGCAACCGTGCCACCAACCATGGCGCGCCGCTTCGGCCACCTATTCGCCAGCCCCACCGGCTACGCCGCCGGCTACTACTCCTACAAGTGGGCGGAAGTGCTCGACGCCGACGCCTTCACCCGCTTCCTCGCAGCCGGCGTGCTCAGCAGCGAAGTCGGCCGCGAGTTCCGCGACAAGATCCTCAGCAAGGGCAACTCCGAAGACCCCTTCCGCGATTTCATGGGCCGTGACCCCGACGCAGCGGCATTGCTAGAACGCAGCGGCTTGCTCACAGCAAGCCTGTAGCCGGCCGCGGTGAGGCCGGGAGAGCGGTGCCGCAGCCAAAAATTCAAAGCGCTTTAGTAAACGCCGCCTTCAGCTCTTCATAATCGCGCGTCACCGGAAATTGAGGAAACTCGTCGATCACATTCTGCGGCGGGCAAAACAAAATTCCCGCGTCGGCCTCGGCCAGCATCGTCATGTCGTTATAAGAATCTCCAGCGGCGATCGCTTTGAAATTCAACCGGTGAAAAGCCTTCACCGCCTCACGCTTCTGATCCGCCATGCGCAGCTTAAAGCCAGATATCCGCCCATCGTCAGCGATCTCCAAACGGTGACAAAACAGCGTCGGAAAACCGAGTTGGCGCATCAACGGCTGCGCGAATTCGTAAAAAGTATCCGACAGGATCACCACCTGGCAGCGCTCGC
>QIKC01000153.1 GCA_003232855.1 Verrucomicrobiales bacterium | reverse complement strand
AGACCAGCTCGAAGCCGCCATCGTCATCGGTCAACTCGCAGCCGAGATCGAAGCGGGCGGTGCCGGTCGAATAGGTGCGCAGTTTTGTCGAGATCCCGGGCAGCCCGACGTCGGGGATGGGGTGGTTCTGTAAGGCGAAACGGACGTCGAACACCGCGTGCCGACCCGCCGCGCCGGGTTCGCCGACCGCTTTCGCCAGCTCGGCGAAGGGCATCGCGTGGGCGAAAGCGTCCATAGCCTCGGTGTGTACCACCTTTAAGGCATCGGCGAAGGGTCTGTCAGGATCGACCTGGCCGCGCAACGGGACGATCCCGGAAAAATAGCCCATGGTTTCCGCGACCACCGCCTTGTTGCGGTTGGCGACCGGTGTGCCGACGACGATGTCGTCAGCGCCCATCCAGCGGTTGATCGCGATTTGAAAGGAGGCGAGCAGGGTGCTGAACAAGGTGGCGCCACTGCGGCGGGCGAGCGCACGGGAGGCGTCCGCCAGTTCAGCGGGGATCGAGGTGAACCATCTTTGCAGCGGTTCCGTCCGGTCAGCGGCGGGGTTCACATTATCAAATAGGCGTTTCGAGCCTGCTAGGCGCTTTTTCCAGAAGCTGGCGTGCCGGTCGATTTCGGCAGGGGTCCAGCGCTTGCGTTCGACGGCACCCCACTCGGCATAGCTCATCGGCAACGGCGGTAAGGAATCCCGGAGGCCTAGCGATTTGTCGATCTCCAACCCCTTCTCACGCAGGCCCATGATGTAGGCGGTGGCGAGGTCTTGGACGAAGGCTCCCAGCGTCCAGCCGTCGGCGACGGCGTGGTGAATGGTCAGGGCGATAACGAAGTCGTCCTCCGCCCGGCGCAGCATGTGGAGCCGATAGAGCGGCCCGCCGACCATGTCGAAGGGTTCGCGAACGGCCTCTAGCATCACTTCGTCGAGGCCTTCGGGGGTGGCCTCGGATTCGCTCAGCTCGCGGTAATGGAGGATCGTCTCTCCGGTCGAACGGACGATCTGCAGGGGTTTTTCTTTTCCCGGCAGGAAGGAGGTTCGCATCGCTCCCTGGCGCTGAACGGTCTTGCGCACTGCTTCTTCGCACTGCTCGTGGGTTACTGGTCCTTTAATTTCAAAGAAGCAGCCGATGTTGTTCGCTGCGGCACCCGGGGGCACGGGTGCGGTCTCCCACAGCTCCCGTTGTGGGAACGTTAGGGGCAACAGGCGAGCCTCCCCGCTCGCCAACCACTGCTTCAACCGCGCGCGGAGATCCTCTGCCATCTGGGTTTGCTAAGCTTTGCTAGACTCGGTCACGGGTTGAGCCTCTTCTTCGGACGGGACACCGTCGAGAAGACTGTCGATGTCCTCGTCGGAGAGCGCATCGACATCGACTTCGTCCAGATCCACGGCCTCTTCGGTAACGGGCTCGTCCTTGTCTCCTGCAACTGCTGCACCCGGCTGGTTTTCGCCGCCGAGGTGGTTGGAGATCAGGGTCGCGATTTGGCCGATGGTGCGTGCGCGCATCAGGCTGGTCGGCGGCAAGGTGACGCCGATCGAGCTTTCGATGAGGTTTTCAATTTCGACGCCCATTAGGGAATCGAGGCCGAGATCGGTGAGTGGCTGGTCTTCGCGCAGGGAATCGGGTTTCACCCGCAACACGGAGCCGACCACGTCTTGCACGGCGGAGATGACGACGGCGTCGCGCTCGTCGGCTGACGCCGCTTCGATCCGCGCCTGCCAGTCTCCCGTGCCGCGCCCGGATTCGTCGAATTCGATTCCGGAGGCGAAAACGCGCTCGAACAATGGATTGTCCTGCATGCCGCGGAACGACTGGCTCCACTTTGCCCAATCGACACGGATGGCGGCTGCCTGCGGGATATTGGCATCGATGAAGGTTTCGAGCAGCGAGGTGACTTCGTTAGGCTCGATGGCCGAGGTGCCCTGGCGGGCGAGAAATTCCGCGACCTGTTCGTTGCGAGCGACATAACCCTCTCCGCCGAGCACGCCCCAGTTGACGGCGAGCGCCGGCAGCCCCATGGCGTGACGTTGGAAGGCCAGTGCGTCGAGAACGCCGTTCGCTGCGGAGTAGTTCCCCTGCGCCGGGTTGCCAAAGATGCTGGAGATCGACGAGAACATGACGAACACGTCGAGATCCAAGTCCTTGGTATGCTCGTGCAGCAGCCAGGCGCCGATCGCTTTGGGCACGATCACTGACTTCATGCGGTCGGCATCCAAGTCGGCGAGCGGCGCGTCATCGATGACCATGGCGAGATGGAACACGCCCTTCAGCGGGCGACCGGTGGCGCCGATCTCTTTGAACACGCGCTCCATGTCTTCGGGCAATCCGGCATCCGCTTTGATGATAAGGCAATCGGCGCCGCTCTCTTTGAGCTCGGCGACATACTCTGCGGCACCCGGGGTTTCCGCGCCGCGGCGACCGGTGAGCGCGACGTGTTTCGCTCCGCATTCTACCAACCAGTTGGCGAGCACTTTGCCGAAGCCACCGAGACCTCCGGTGATGAGGTAAGTGCCCTCGGGATCGACGGAAAAGGCAGGGCGCGGCCGCACTCCGACGCGCTGGACGAAGGGCT
>QIKC01000130.1 GCA_003232855.1 Verrucomicrobiales bacterium | reverse complement strand
GAGGGAAGGAATCGAACCAACCAGAGCAGCATAACTACTCTCAACGGTTTTGAAGACCGCGGAGGCCACCAGGCACCCATCACTCTCCTTTACGGGAGGGGCGCCACCTTAGATGCGCCGACGGGGATTTTTCCGGTCAGGACGGTGTGAATTTTCTTCATTTTTATGATTCAATTGTCGCGCCCTCCGAACATGAGGCGGCGGTGTAGGCCTGTTGGGGATGCGCGGGCTCCGAGTGCTTGAGCCGCAGTCGCCCATCGGCGACCATTTTGCTCAAAAAGCGATCCCTCGTTGCCTTGGCGTCTCGACAAAGCAAGGTGCCAATTTCTTGATAGGAAAGAAACCGCCTCGCACAAAGCTGTAGGATAATATTCTCCGTAATTTCTGGATTCAGCCGCTCCTGCTCGCGAGATGGTGCGGCGATGGCTAGCAGTTCCCGCTCCTGCTCGTCCTCATTTCCCTCCTTATGAGGGGGGTTCTCGTTTTTATGAGGGGGGTTCTCGTTTTTATGAGGGGGGTTCTCGTTTTTATGTGGGGGGTTCTTGTTCTTATGAGGGGGGTTCGGAAGCTCTGGAAAAACCTCAGAATTCAGCCGGTACGAGGCCCAGCGCCCGTAGCCGTCCCTCACCAGCAGTTCAGCCTCAACGAGTTCTCCAAGCACCTTGGTGATGTCCGTGGCGTGTGCGGTGGAGAACTGTTGGAGGCGCGGGTTGGTCACACTCCCTTCGACTTCGGCGGTCACCAGCGCCTGAACCTGATCGCTTCTCAAGTCTTGAAACCGGCTTCCTAGGGTGGCGCGCAGTCTTTCCAGCGATGCCTTCGGTAGCAGGCTGATCATGGGCAAAATCAGATTCACCCGATCCGGCTGCACGTGGGACTGGATGAGTGGCCAACGCCATTGTTGGGAGGCCCAGCCTTGGCGGATTTTGTCGATCCCCGAGCCTGCTTTTTCCCCGCCACCGATCTGCTGAAACATGAGTTGTAGGGACTTGTTGCGGCATTCGCTCACGCCACCCCGGATCATCTGTTCCAAGGAGACCAGCAGTGTGCCGGGGTTGGAAAGCTCGATGCGATGTGGATACTTTTCGATGACGATACCGCCTTGCCCACGATAGTCGGCATGGATGAGCGCGTTCACCAACGCCTCGCGGATGGCTTCGTGGACGATGGTGTCGTCCTTGCGGAACAGATTCGGTTGCAGATGGAAGGGGATCTTCAAGTCCTCGGTCAGGTGTCTGATCACCTTTTGGTAAAATTGGAAAAGGTTGCCTACCCACTTCCCGTCGATGGTCAGGCGATCCGTCCAGCGCACCTCGGGGTCTGCGGACAGTTTCTCCCGGTAGTCGAGGTGGTATTGCGGCAGCGCGGCGGGGTCGCGGATGGCCTCGTCCTTGCCGAACATCACCAGCCCCGCGATGGTCAGCCCCTCTTTCCCGGTCGTCCGATCCCTGCGCCAGCCGCCGAGTTTTTGGAGCAACCCGGGGATGTCCTCGGAGAGCCAAGGATGCTGTGGCTCGCGGGCGGAGAAGCGGTTGCTGTATTGCTGGATGCTGGTTTCGTCCAGATCGTCCAGCCCGAAGCCCTCGACAATCAGGCTGTCGGCAGGTTCTTCGGCCTGGTCGGCCAGCATCCGGCCTACTTCATCCGGGGTGCAATGGTAGTCTCCCTCGTGATTGCGCCGGTAGGTGCCGGTGAGGGGGTTCTGGTTGAGGTACACTGGCCGTTGCCTGCGTGTCGCGCGCGGGATCTCGACGACGAGAACGGATTCCCCCGCAAGTGGAACCACCCGCACATCGGAGTTGCGCAACAAATTCAAGCTCACCCGCCCCCGGTTGTTCAATAGCGACCAGAAATCCGACTGCATCCGCGTCGGATCGCTCAGGCCACTGATTTGGCCATCGTCTCTAACGCCGAGGATGAGCGTGCCGCCATCGGTGTTGGCCATCGCGCTGTAGGTTTCCCACAGGCTGCCGGGCAGGCCGCCACGAGCCGACTTGAATTCCCAGTCGGAGGTCTCGCCGGTCGCGGTGGCGTCGAGAATGTCGCTGATGTCCATGGCTTACTAGCAGTCCTCGAACATGAGGCGGTGGAAGCGCTCTTCAGTCAGGCGCGCCTAAGGTGTATTATATTTGTCTGTTAGGGCGGGTTTGCGAGGCGGGTTATTGTGGTGCTCCCGAAACCCGTCGCACACCTGTTGCACGAAATCCAGCCGCTTCCTTACCGCTGTGTTCGTTGAGCGGGCGGCGCTCCGTGTTGTAGAAACGGAACCAACCCGATGTCTCCTCGTGCAGATCGCGCGCGCTGGCGTAATCTTTGAGATAGATATCCTCGGTCTTGCAACTTCGCCACAGCTGTTTGATGAAGATATGGAGAGCGATATCGAGATGGCGGTGCAGCGCGAGAAATGCGAGCGCCCTACGCGCGCGCGGAGATGGATGACGGATGAGAAAATCTCGATAATTGGAGAGGAACGCAGATGCACCCAGATGAACGGCTTCCCGTAGGTGGGGTGGCGGAGAGGGGAGGGAAGGAATCGAACCAACCAGAGCAGCATAACTACTCTCAACGGTTTTGAAGACCGCGGAGGCCACCAGGCACCCATCACTCTCCTTTGCGGGAGGAGTCGCCACCTTAGATGCCTCGGGGGGGAATTCAATTCCCGCCTGACAAAATGCGCGCGCGGGGCAAAGTGAACGCAACATGGCAACGCGACCCTTCATTCACGACGATTTCGTCCTCGGTAACGAGACCGCCCGCCGTCTCTACCACGGCTACGCCGCAGAGATGCCGATTATTGACTATCATTGCCACCTGCCGCCGGCGGAGGTGGCGGAGGATAAGCGTTGGGCGACCATCACCGAAGCCTGGTTGGGTGGCGACCATTACAAGTGGCGCGCGATGCGATCCAACGGCATCGACGAGGAACGGATCACTGGCGGGGCGGGGGATTGGGAGAAGTTCGAGGCTTGGGCGGCGACCATGCCGAGGCTGCTCGGCAATCCGCTCTATCACTGGAACCAACTGGAGCTGGCTCGTTATTTTGATGTGGATGAATTGCTCTCGCCGGATACAGCTCGCGACATCTACGAGCGTTGTAATGCGCGGCTCGCCGAGGCCGATTTTTCCGCGCGCGGGCTGATCGAGAAGTCGGGCGTGGTGGCGATTTGCACCACCGATGATCCGTGCGATTCGCTGGAGCATCATGCGGCGATCGCCGGCGGCGGCTGTGCGGTGTTGCCGGCTTGGCGTCCGGACAAGGCGATGTGCCCCGAGGCGGGTGCTGGGTTTGGCGATTGGGTGGAGGCGTTGGCGGCTGCGGCCGACGTCGACATCTCGGGCTTCGATGCGTTCATGGCGGCGCTGCACGCGCGGCACACTTTTTTTCACGAGAGCGGTTGCCGTTTGTCCGACCATGGCATTGAGACTTTCTATGCGGAGGATTACACGGCGGCGGAGGTGGCTGCGACCTTCGACAAGGCGCGCGCCGGGGGTGCGCTCGGTGTGGATGAGGTGGCGAAGTTTAAGTCGCACATGCTTTACGAGTTCGGCGTCATGGACGCGGAGCGCGGGTGGGTGCAGCAGTACCATTTCGGGGCATTGCGCAACAATTCGGCGCGGCTGTTCGGGCGGCTCGGGCCGGACATCGGCTGCGATTCGATTGGCGACTGGCCGGTGGCGGTGCCGATGTCGAAACTGCTTTCGCGTTTGGACGCGGAGGGCAAATTGGCGAAGACGATCCTCTACCCGATCAACCCGCGCGATAACGAATTGGTCGGCGCCATGAT
>QIKC01000151.1 GCA_003232855.1 Verrucomicrobiales bacterium | reverse complement strand
TTTGATATTGACCCTATTTCTGGGAGGGCTGGCCGGTGCCGGAGCGGCGGTCACGTCGGTGCAGACGATCTCTTTTGCCTTCAGTCAGCGTGATGACTCGAGCGGTTTCGAGGGGGGTGGGCTCACGTTCTTGAGCGCGAGAAGTCTCGGCGGGTTTGGCGCCGGTGCGTTTACAAAGTTTGATCCGTCCTTGGGGACGCTGACAAATATCTTCCTATCCCTGGAGGTAAATGCGACGCTGAGTCTGTCTGTCGGTGCCGACGGGTTGGATGAGAATTCGTTAGACGACGATCCCTTCTCTATCCAATTTCAGCCTGCGCTCACCTCAGGCGGGCCTCCTGACTTCACTCCTCCAAGGGATTTGGTGCGAGTGGCGATTGTTTACCTATCGAGCGGACCAAACATCGGGCTTGTCGTAACCTCCGATGAGGCTACCATTCCGAACCTCGGGGTAACCAACGGGCTGGCCGCAGATTTTGATTTCGATTTCGACGTGCTCGATGAGAATACGGTAACGTTTGGTGGTTTTTCTAACGGCGACACCACTCTGACCACGGGCTCAATCGATCCTCTTGCTGCGGGTTTCGATGCGAGCGATTTCGTTGGGGTCGGCACAGTGACGAACGGTCTAACTATCAATAGCTTAGTATCCTTAGGCGTCGGCCCAGGCTCCGCTACATCAGATAATCTTGATTTTCCTTTCCTCTTCGCGGACTTGAGCCTTGAGGCGGGTAACGTGACTCTGCAATATGAGTTCACGCCGATCCCGGAGCCGTCGTCCGCTGCTCTCGTTTTGCTGGCGGCGTTAGGGTTGGTTGCGCGTAGGCGCGTTCGTTCCTAGCTGCGGAGGACGGAGAGGCTCTCCGTCCTACTTAAGCGGGGGCAGGGTGTCGCTGATGGCCTCTAGCATGGAGGCGATGCTGGTGTCGGTCTCGTCGCCCATGTTGGAGATGCGGAAGGTGATGTTTTTGATTTTGCCGTAGCCGCCGTTGATCACTAGCGAGTGCTTTTCGCGCATGGCCTTGATCCAGGCCGAGACGTCGATGTCGCGATTGTTGGCCACACAGGTCAACGATTTCGACCGGTAGCCCTCGGGGGCGAAATGTTCAAAACCATTGGCGCTGACCCAGTCGTGGACTGTGTTGTTGAGGCGCTCGTGGCGGGCGAAACGTGCTTCGAGCCCTTCGGAGAAAATGGTGGCGAGCTGGTGTCGCAGGCCGAAGAGTAGCGAGATGCACGGGGTGCTGGGGGTCATCATTTTCTCCCAGTTCTTTTGGAATTCGAGGAAGTCGAAGTAGTAACCTCTGTCGGGGATGCTCGCCGCTCGTTCCATGGCGCGTTCGGAGACTGTGAATAGTCCCAGTCCGGGGGGCAGGGCGAGCGCCTTTTGGCTGCCGGTGAGGACGACGTCGATCCCGAGTTGGTCGGTCGGGATCGGGACGGCGGAGAACGATGAGACGGTATCGACGACTAGGAGCACGTCGGGGAACTTGCGCACGATGGCGGCGAGTTCTGCCAAGGGGTTTTGCACGCCGGTTGAGGTTTCGTTGTGAACCAGAGTGACCACATCGAATTCGCCGCTCGCCAGCTTGGCTTCGAGGTCGGCGGGCAGGATGGGCTGTCCCCACTCCACTTGCAGTGCTTCGGCTTGCTTGCCGCAGCGTTTGGCGACGTCGAGCCATTTGTCCGAAAAGGCGCCGCAGGCGCAGATGAGCGCTTTTTTGGCGACTAGGTTGCGTATCGATGCCTCCATCAGGCCCCAGGCCGAAGAGGTGCTTAAGAAAACGGGCTGCGTCGTGCCGAAGAGCTGTTGCAACTGGGGGTGGATCTCTTCGTAGAGTTTGACGAACTCGCCGCCTCGGTGGCCGATCATCGGCGCTGACATGGCGGCGAAGGTGGCGGGAGAAAC
Source organism: Verrucomicrobiales bacterium (assembly GCA_003232855.1). Lineage (GTDB taxonomy): Bacteria > Verrucomicrobiota > Verrucomicrobiia > Verrucomicrobiales > DEV007 > SZUA-55. Next base: position 669 of record QIKC01000151.1, on the reverse strand, counting down.
TTCGATCGGGCCGGGAATGTAGAGGCGGACGTGGTTTTTTGGCATTGTGAAAGTGGAATTTTAGGAGGCGGTAGATGTCGATGAATCCGACGATCTTGCAAGCGGCAGCTTGAGGTAGGGCGGAATTTTGAGTGGGCTAACTGTAGGGAATGGATCGCGTCAGAATTGTCAAAGGCTTCGGAAGGGACTCGCAAAAACCGTGTTTTACGGTATTTCTGACGCAAAATTGAAAATTTTCACATTTTTGACAGGAATCTTCGAAAAAGCGCTTGCTAACCCATCGAGCCCTTCTATAATTACCAGATTAACACGCTATTGTTTTGATCAATAACCGAGACAGTGCGGGGATCGAGTAAAAACTCCACAAAATTCAAAGACACTCAACTAACCAAGCATTACACGCACCTGTATTATGGCTGAAGAAGAAGCACCCGAATTGATGACCGTGAAAGAGACTGCAGAGTATCTGCGGATTCCGTTGCCGACGGTTTATTACCTTGTTCAGCGTGGGCAACTGCCTGCGATCCAGATTGGTGGCCGTTGGCGCATCAAGCGGAGCTTGCTGGATTCGGAAATTTTGAAGAAGGATGAGGGCGGGCAGCCGACGGTGTTGGTGGTCGATGACGACCCGGCGTTGCAGACTCTGTTTAAGCAATTTTTGAAGCGTGC
>QIKC01000218.1 GCA_003232855.1 Verrucomicrobiales bacterium | reverse complement strand
GTGAAAATAGGGAAATGCAAGAATTGCGGCCATGCGATCGATCAGGGTTCACCGGGAAATCGATGCTCGAATGCGGGATTATTGCAGACTATCCAAAAAAATCGCCCCGCTGCGCGGGTGGAAAGGGTAAAGCGGCTGCGCCGCAAAGAGGGTAAAGGATAAAGGACAGGGACACCTAAGAGCCAGCACCAACCTCCAACACACAACGAAAACCGAAGTAATCGTGGCGGTGGGATGGCGCGCCGAGGCGGCGGAGGGAGAACCGGAGAATCGACTCCGCATTACTGCGCCAAGAACCGCCGCGCAACACACGGCGTGTCGGCGCCGACGGGTCATACCAGTCCTCGCACCATTCCCACGCATTCCCGCTCACGTCATACATCCCATATCCGTTCGTGCGGTAGCTCCCCACAGGAGCCGTGAATGCGTGACTGTCGGTGTAGCCTTCAATCTTAGTCGCAAAAAAATTCCCTGCACCCGCCGGCGGTGGCCACGCCATCCCCCATGGATACCCAACGATTTTTTTATCCTTCGCCTTCGGACTCGCCAAAGCGCTCTCCCGCACCCCGATCCCCGCCGCACAGCTCCACTCGTGGTCGCTCGGCAGACGATACCGATGACCGGCTCCGATCCGCCCCGCCGCACGTTCCCTACGAGTCAACCAAGCGCAAAACGCCACCGCGTCCTCCCAGCGCACGTTCACCACAGGGTGGCCGCCCCCCTGCTTGTGACCCTTGTAACTACAGTCTTTCCACGCCATATCGACTCCCGGGTTCGCCGTCGCATACGCAGCGTAATCTTTCACCCGCGTCTCCCACACCGAAAACAGCACCCGCTTCCCGTCCGTCGGGCCTCCGGTGATCGGCACCGGCACAAATTTCATCCCCAGCCCGTTCACAAAGGGATCACCTTTGCTCGCCGTCCGCGGTGTCGCCGGTAGAGCGGGCGCAGACCGGCCAGCGCCGCCCGGCACGAAAACGAATTCACCGTAGAAACTCGAGTTCATCCACGGCCGCTGTTTACCGGTGCTACGGAACACCCCTGCTCCCACCTGCTTGAACACTTTCTCGATCTCTACCCCCGGCTCCAGCAAGGCCTTCTTCAGCTCCGTCGTGAACGGACTATTCCTGCCCCGCCCATCGACCGCCACCCGTCCCGGCGCCGCCGCGAATAGCAACACCGTCCCATTTGGCGTCCCTTTCGGTGCCCCCAGCCCCGCTCCGGCACCCCGCCCCCAACCGCGCCCGAGCGGGTTGTTGCGGCAGCAGTCGAGGATCACGATCTTCAATTTGTCGCCGCCCGCCATGGCTCCCAGCACCTCGTCCAACGCCAGCGTGCGGTGTTTCACCTGGAACTCCTCCTCCACCTCCGCATCGGTCGGGATCAGATAGTTCGAACCGCCGACCTCCAAGCCGTGCCCGGCGAAAAAGAACAGCGCCACCTTCGCGTCCGCCGCCGCCCGCCGGAACTCCGATACCTGTGCCTCCATCGCCTCGTGCCCCAGATCCGTATGCGCCCCACCACCGATCAGCGCGAAGCCGCACCTCCTCAGCACCGCCGCCAGATCCTCGGCATCCGCCTTCGGGTTCTTCAGCGGGTTGCCGTGCTGGTAGGCGCTGTTACCGATCACCAGCGCGACCCGGTCGGCGCCGGGGGCGATCATAGAAATGGCGGGTGCGAGAAGGGCTGTAAGAACCAGTGCGAATACTTTCATATCGTGCTTTCTCAAGGTGATCGAACGTGATGTGCCCATCTTATGCGCCCGCCAGCAAAAATTCCCATCAAAAAATCAAAAAACGCCCCCAGCTCGGCCAGCGCACCCCCCCTTTACGGGGCTGTAGCCGCTGCGCTCACCTTGCATTCTCGGCTTTTTACGGACGTTGCAACCGTGAAAGGCTTGTTTTTCGTTGCAGCCCCCTTGTAAACACTAGGATTGAGGCTGTTTGAGGGGTTTCAAATGTGTGGCTATGCTATTTGCTCAAGTAACTCGATAAGACGCTTCTGCTCCGCGTTCGGCTGCGTCGGCATCTCGTAGGTCATCTTGTTGTTGCTCATGGTATTGCTGCGGATGCATTTGAGCTTCTCTATCTGGTTTCTGAAGGTGGCGCTGCGCTCGGAGCCTTGACCGTCGGCCTCGTATATCGGTTCGAAGGCTTTGTGCATGTGCCACTGCACGTAGTAGGCCAGCATGCAGATGAATATGTGCGACTCGATCCTCGCGTCTGTCTTGTGGTGGACGGGTCGCATTTCAAGTGTCACTGTTTTCATATTTCTGAAGGCGCGTTCGATATTCCCCAAGGCTTTGTAGCTCGCCACCACTTCCTGTGAGTTCATCGTTTCCGCAGAGAGATTGGTTCTGATGATGTAGCAGCCGTCGAGTTGTCCCTCGCGGGATATCTTCCCCTGATCCAGCGTCCAGATGAGTTTGTGTTCGTTGGAACGTTCGTCGCCGTCACCGGCTGATGCCTCGACGTGCCAGTTGATAAATTTCCCCATCTTGTATTTTTGCAGCACCCTGCCAACTCGGGAGCCTAACACTTCGACGGTACACTTTCTTTTGTAGGCGGCAATTTCGCGGAGCG
>QIKC01000279.1 GCA_003232855.1 Verrucomicrobiales bacterium | reverse complement strand
TTGGCCTTTTCTATGGCGACCGCAGGGTTGCCATCGGTTTTGCTGGAGGCAAATCATGGATTCGAGGGTGAGGAGAATACCTGGGGGGGGGATCGCGTTTCGGATGAAGCCAATACGACAACGGGTCTTCGGTTAACGCTCTGCAGCGTACGGATCCGGCCACGGAATGAGTTTAAAAACATTTGACATTTGTTGCAATTATTGTAACTATTGCAATTACGAAACTTAATTATATTGGCGGGACTGGTTTTACACCCGCGCCGATAATCATACCAACATTACAAAATACCTAAAAAATAAGCCATGTACCAACAGATTAAAATAACGCGAGCCCGAGGTTTTAGTCTTGTCGAAATGCTAGTCGTCATTGCCGTGATCGGTATCATCGTGGCCATCGCAGTGCCGACCATGGGCTCTATCACCGATAAAGCGGACATCGCAAAATCACAACGCAACGCACAGAATGTGTGCAGCCTCCACGCCGCAGCACTGTCGGTTGGAGTCCTTTTCTCTTCTACCGATAAGGGAGGGATTCTCGATGAGATAATCAGCGGGAAGACCAGCTCGGCGATTGCCGGGAGCAAGTTTCAAATGTCCTCCCTCTCGGTAGACGAGAAGGTCGCCACGCTGGAATACTGTAGTTTTGACTCAGTGACCGGTCAGATGATCTATAACCCAAACGGTGGAGAGGAGTCAACCAGCGAGCCACCTTGGGAGAGCGTGGGAATGTGGCACAACAACTCGCTTGCAAACCAGCTGAATATCTTCAATCAAATTTGGCCTGAGTATGACTTGAGAACGGAGCCAGCCGTCGATCAGCCAGATCACTCGTTCATTCTCCGACGTTTGAAGATGTAGTCCCGTCTGAATCGTCGATCTTTTGCTGCTGCCCTGCGCTTAGTTGGTCGGTCGCTTCATGCGGACTGAGGCTCTTCTGGCGGCGCGGATTTTTGATCGATCAGGCGATATCGCCATCGACGGAAAGCGTTGTTCTCATGTTGAATGAGAGAACATCATAACGTCGTTCGATATTTCGAGAGCCGGCGAAAAACTTTACAGCTCTCCGCGGTAGGCGGCGGCGAGAATTTCGACGGTGTGCCGCACCGGCGCCTTGTGGTCGCGTTTGCGCAGATGGGATTGTAGTTGAGTTAGGCAGCCGATGTTTCCGGAGGCGATCATCTCGGCTCCGGAGGCGATGAGCAGTTCGGCTTTGGTGGCACCGAGTGGGTTGGTCGAGGTTGTAGGTTCCGGCGGAACCGCAGCAGATGTCGGCGTCGGGCAGATCGACGAGTTCGACTCCGGGGATGGAGCGCAGTAGGCGCCGCGGTGCTTCGCGAACTCCTTGCGCGTGGGCGAGGTGGCAGGCGTCGTGGTAGGCTATCACGATCTTTCGACCGGGGTTTGGGGGTGGGGGTAGGTCGAGGGAGTCGAGGTAGACGGTGATGTCTTTGCTCTTGTCGGCAAAGGCGCGGGCGAGAGGCTCTTCTTCCTCGCCAGCCAGCATCGAAGGGTATTCGCGGAGTCCGGAGCCACAGCCGGCGGCGTTGGAGATGATGGCATCGAGGTCGCGCGGGAACACTTCGATGTTTTTGCGCGCGTGGGTGCGGGCGCGTTCGGCATCGCCGATGTGCCAGGCGAGGGCACCGCAGCAAACTTGGTTTTCGGGGATGGAGACGGCGATGCCGTGGCGGGTGAGTAGTTCGATGGTGTCGGTGTTGATGCCGGGGGCGATGACTTGTTGTGCGCAGCCGGCCAGTAGGGCGACGTGGCCGCGTTGTTCTCCTTGGGCGGGGTTGTTTGCGGCTAGGGGCACTGCTTTGACGAGCTTGTCTGGCAGGAGGTCGAAGGGGGCGGCGAGCGGGGCGGGGAGGAGTTTGCGCAATGGTCGGGCGAAGCGTGCGAGGCTGAGTGCTGTGCGAAAATATTTTGGGGAGGGGATGGTGGTGGCGATGAGGCGGTGGCGGAGTTTGGCGATGGGGCTGCGCTTTCTTTTGGAGGTGAGGAGGTCGCGGAAGGGGGCGAGGAGTTCTCCGTAGCGGACGCCGGACGGGCAGGAGGTTTCGCAGGAGAGGCAGCCGAGGCAGCGGTCGATGTGGGGTGCTGCGGTGTCGGCGTCGAGGGTGCCTTCGAGCACCTCTTTCATGATGACGATGCGGCCGCGGGGCGAATCTGATTCGCGACCCAGCACTTGGTAGGTCGGGCAGTCGGGGAGGCAGTAGCCGCAGTGTACACAGGCGCTGATGGCGTCGGCCATGGCTTGGCCTGTGGCTCCGTGTTGGTCGGGTTGGAGGGTGTGTTTCACGGTAGGGGGAGGAATTTTCCGTCGGGGTCGAGGGCGTTTTTCAACAGCGTTTCGGCCGTGGCGGCGGGGTTGTGGCCGATGCGTGCTTTCGGGGCGGGGCCGCGTAGGACGAGACCTGCGAGGCCGAGTTTTTGTAGTTCTGTATCGACGGTGTCGGCCTGATCGGCGTTGAGAGAGACGTGAGCGATATAGCCGGCGGCGCTGTAGCGGCGGAGGGCGTCGATGCGACCGAAGACGACGTCGAGGTTGGGCAGGTTTTGCGGGGTGCAGGGAACTTTGATCAATAGCTCGCCGGTCGCCCAGTCGAAGCTGCGTTTTGCCTGCCAGCGGGCGGGTTCCGATTCGCCCCACAGGCGGGTGCATGGGAAGGCGATGAGTTTTTCGATGCGGGTTGCGGTGTCTTCGTTCGCGGCGTGGTCGCCGCCGAGTCGAACGCGGAGGTTTCCGGGCGGAGTGATGTCGATGGCGTGGGTTTCGAAAGGTAGGGCGGCGAGTTGGTGGGAGGTGGCGATGGCTTGTTCGATGTGGCCGAGTTCGAAACTTAGGGTGAGGTAGGAGTCGGGTGCGGGGAAGACTTTAAAGGTGAGTTCGTAGAGGACGCCGAGGCGTCCGAGGCTGCCGACGAACATTTTGGGGAAGTCGAAACCGGCGGCGTTTTTGACGACTCTGCCGCCGCTGTTCAGCTTGCGGCCTGCGCCGTCGATGAAACGGGCGCCGATGATGAAGTCGCGGACGCCGCCGTAGCGCAGGCGTCCGGCGCCGCTGAGGCCGGCGGCGACGGTGCCGCCGAGGGTGGCGCCGAGGGCGGCGCAGGGCGGGTCGAAGGGGAGGTATTGGTGGTGTGCGTCGAGCGCGGTTTCGATGTCGGAGAGGGGTGTGCCGGCGAGGGCGCTGAAGACGAATTCGCCGGGATCGTATTCGATGATGCCGTCGAGTCCGGTGATGTCGATCGGGGTGACGCCGGGGCGGGAGGAGGTGGAGAGGCGTGGCTTGCTGCGCCCGCCGTGTGGTAGCACGAGGGTGGCGGCGGCGACGCAGTCTGCCAGCTCATCGACGGACTGCGGGCGGAGGCTCTTTTTTTGGGTTTTCAGGGCGTGGTTGCTGGGTGGGTGGCTCGTCGGTGGGCTTATTCGCGGGAGATGATGCCCGCCTTTTCCAACGGGTGCAGGCCGTAGAGGGAGAGTGATGGTGCCTCGCCGGAGGGGAACATTTTGCCGCGGTTGGCGATTTCTTCTGGGTCGAAGGCGCGCCGCACTCGCCGCATCAGAGCGATGTCTTGTTGGGAGTACATGCTGCCGAGGAATTCTTTTTTCTCCATGCCGACGCCGTGTTCGCCAGTGATCGAGCCGCCCATGCGGGTACACATTGTGACGATTTCTACAGCGCAGGCTTCGGCCTTTTCGAGGGCTCCATCGACGCGGCCATCATACATGATGAGCGGGTGGAGGTTGCCATCGCCGGCGTGGAAGACGTTGGCGATACGGATGGCGTGGCGGTCGGCGATTTGGC
>QIKC01000206.1 GCA_003232855.1 Verrucomicrobiales bacterium | reverse complement strand
GGGAGGTTGGTCGTTCGTAGAACGGGGTTCCAAGCCCGTTCATGGGGGGAGGGCTTTGGGAGGACGGGCTTGGAACCCCGTCCTACGAGGGGGGAGGGAGGTATGGTGCAGGGGGACAGCCGCCTTGAATTTTGAATTGAGGGAACTCGGTTAGACGGCGGTTGCTGCTAGATAGAGTTCGTTGTGGCCGCCGCGGGAGAGCATTTCTGCAGCGACATCGGCGTCGGCGGTGGGGCCGGGGGGGAGGGTTTGTTGGCAGCGGCGGCCGGGGAGTTCGGAGGTGGCGGTGATCACTTTGTCCCAGGTGATGCTGAAATGGCAACCGCCGCCGGTGATGGTGATGGCGGAGACTGGGGTGCCGGGTGTGACGTGGTAATGGAAGATGGCGGTGGCGCGTAGTGGTGACCAGCCGAGGCGGTGGGCGAGCCAGGTGGCGATCAGGCGTGCGGCATGCGGGTGGGAGGGGGAATGGGTGATGGTGATCGAATCGATGCTGTCGAGCGCGGCGCGTGCGACGGGGTCTTCGAAGCAGTCGGCGACGGCGAGCCGTAGGGCGTGGGTGCGCGACCAGGCGAGGTCGTGCAAGACGTAGTGCGCGGCGTGGTCGTGGAGTGCGGCGGTGGCGCGGGCGATGCCTGCTGTGGGGTCGCGCCAGGTGTCGCTGTCGATGATGAGGCGCTCGAAGCGTGAGTAGAGGCGCGGCTCGAAGTTGTCTGAGAGTTCGCCGCGCCACCAGAAGACGAGTGGTAGGTCGGAGTCGAGGTGGGCGAAGACGATGTTGCGCAATGGGTTGTTATCTCTGGCGCGGAGTTCGAAGGCGATTTGTTCGCAGCAGATCATGCCGCCGTCTCCTCCGCCGAGCCGGCAGTGGGCGGTGATCCAGGCTTTGGGTGGCGATTCTTCGTCTTCGTTACAGGGGCGGTTATGGATGATCAGTGCTCGGCAGGCTTGCGAGGCGCCGATTTGTTCGGCGTCGGCGGCCATCGTTTCGAGGGTGGTGTCGTCTTCGGCATAGATGACGAGGTTCATCAGCGCGGCACGAGATTTCGCGTGATCTGCATCCCACAGCGCGCGCAGGCCGTGGGTGATGTCGGCGATGGGGATGGGCTGGCCGAGGGACACTTTTTGAGATCTTCGATTTGAAATTTGAGAGTCGGCTAGAGGCGGCGCCAGCGGTGGCCGAGTTCGGCTAGGAGGAGGTCGGCTTCGGTGGGTCCCCAGGAGCCGGCGGGGTATTCGGTCATGGGCGGTGGGGTTTCGCCGTCGTGCCAGGCTTGTTCGATGGGGTCGATGAATTTCCACGCGTTTTCGACTTCGTCGCGGCGGGCGAAGAGGGTGGCGTCGCCGGAGAGGGCGTCGAGGAGCAGGCGCTCGTAGGCTTCGGGTGAACTTTTGCCGAAGGAGGACCAGTAGCGGAAGTCCATTTTTACGGGTTCGATCTGTAAGGTGGTGCCGGGCAGTTTGGAGAACATGCGCACGGACATTCCCTCGTCGGGTTGGATGCGGATGGTGAGGACATTGCCGCCGCCACTGGTGGGCAATTTTTGGAAAAGCACGGCGGGGGGTTGTTTGAAATGCAGGCTGATTTCGGTGGCCTTTTTGGGTAGACGTTTGCCCATGCGGATGTAGAAGGGGCAGCCTTCCCAGCGCCAGTTGTCGATGAAGGCGCGGATGGCGACGTAGGATTCGGTCTGGCTGTCGGGGGCGACGCGGTCTTCGTCGCGGTAGCCGGGGACGGGTTCTGCGTCGATGGCGCCGGCGGTGTATTGGGCGCGCACGACGTTGGCGGCGATTTCGGCGGGGCCCATTTGGCGTAGGGAGCGTAGCACTTTGACTTTCTCATCGCGGACGCTGTCGGCGGAGAGGTCGGTGGGCGGCTCCATGGCGATGAGGCTGAGGAGTTGCAGCAGGTGGTTTTGCACCATGTCGCGCGTGGCACCGGCGCTGTCGTAGTAGGCGCCGCGGCCGCCTTCCATGCCGAGGTCTTCGGCGCAGGTGATTTGCACTTGTTCGATGAAGTTCGCGCGCCAGAGGGGTTCGAAAATGGCGTTGGCGAAGCGCAGCACCATGATGTTTTGCGCGGTTTCTTTGCCGAGGTAGTGGTCGATGCGGTAGGTGTCGGCTTCTTGGAAGGTCTGGCTGACGATGGTGTTGAGCTGCTGGGCGGTGGCGAGGTCGGTGCCGAAGGGTTTTTCGACGATGACGCGCGCCCAACCGCCGTTTTTGGATTCGCTGAGGCCGGCGGCTTTGAGGTTTTCTAGGACGACGGGGAAGAATTCGGGTGCGGTGGAGAGGTAGAAGAGGCGGTTGTGGCGGGTGCCGCCTTCGGCGTCGATTTTGTCGAGGCGTTCGGCGAGGGAGCGATAGGCTGCGGGGTCGTCGAAGTTCCCTCGGTGGTAACCGATGCGGGAGGCGAAGTTTTCCCAGAGGGCGTCGTCGTGTCCGCCGCGCGAGTTGGCGCGGTTGGAGGTGGCGAGTTCGGCTCGCCAGGAGGCGTCGGTTTTATCGCGGCGGGCGAAGCCGAGCAACTGTAGGCCGGGGGGCAGGTCGCCGTCGGTGGAGAGGGTGTAGAGGGCGGGGACGAGCTTGCG
>QIKC01000074.1 GCA_003232855.1 Verrucomicrobiales bacterium | reverse complement strand
ATGTCGATGTTGAGTTCGAAAAAATGGTCGCCGAACTGCCCGCCGGAAAGGTCGAGGGCGCGGGTGGTGCCTTCGATGCCGTCGGCGACGTATTCCGCGAGGTCGCCGGAGCGACTGGTGGCACAGGGCTGACCGGAGGTCTGATGATGGTGGCCATGTTAGTGCCGGCTATCATGTTGCTGCGCGGCTTGTGTGGATACATGAATTCTTATTGCATGCTGTGGGTCAGCTTGCGCGTGCTTAGCGACATCCGCGTCAAACTGTTCCGCCGGATGATGGGGCAGTCGCTCGACTTCTATAACCAGCAGAAGGGCGGCGAGCTGATTCAGACCGTGTTCAACCAGACGCGCATGGCGCAGCAGGCGTTGACCACTGTCGCCAGCGACATCGTCAAGCAGCCGCTGGCTGTGCTTTCTGCGGTGGCTGCGTTGTTCATCATCGACTGGAAATTCGCGCTTGGCGCCCTCGTGTTGTTCCCGATTTGCATCGTGCCGGTGATCATCGTCGGCCGTAAAGTGCGCAAGTCCGGCGGCAAGGAGGAGGAGGAAGCGGGCATGTTGATGGTGGTCATGCAGGAGTCCTTCGCCGGTATTCGGGTGGTCAAAAGCCACGCCCGCGAGGAGCACGAGATCGCTAAGTTCACCAGCGCTAATAACAAAATGATGATGTTCATCATGCGTTGGCGCAAGGCCATGGAGATGGTCGGGCCGATGGTGGAGACCGTGGCCTCCTTTGGCGTCGCCGCTGCGCTGGTTTACGTCGCCGTGCGGCCGGATCTTGGCGCCGCTCACTTCCTCGCCCTGCAGGCCGGACTCGTCCTGCTCTACCCGCCTTCGAAGTCGCTCAGCCGCGTTCACATTTTGTTGCAGAAATGCCTCTCTGCCACCACCAAGGTGTTCGAGATGATGGAGCGCGAGCCCGCGATCAAGGACGCCCCCGACGCCATCACCGTCGAGAAATGCCGTGGCGAAATCGAGTTCCGCGACGTTTCTTTCGCCTACGGCAAGAAGCTCCCGGTCGCGGTCGAGGGCATCAATTTGAAGATCGAAGCGGGCAAGAGCTACGCCCTAGTCGGCCAAAGTGGCGCCGGCAAGAGCACGCTTTTCTCGCTGTTGCTGCGCTTCTACGACCCCGGCCAAGGCGCGATATCGCTCGACGGAACCGATATCCGGCAGATCAAACAGGAGTCGCTGCGTGACAGCATCGGTGTCGTCAATCAGGACACCTTCCTGTTCCACGACACGATCTACGCCAACATTCTCTACGGCAAGCTCGACGCCACCCGCGAGGAGATCGAGAGGGCGGCCAAGCTGGCGCACGCTCACGATTTTATTATGGAGCAGGAGAAGGGCTACGACACCGTCGTCGGCGATAAGGGATCGAAACTTTCTGGTGGCCAGCAGCAGCGGGTGAGTATCGCCCGGGCAATGCTTCGCGATGCTCCTATCCTGTTGTTAGACGAGGCCACCTCGGCGCTCGATTCTGAATCGGAGAAGGCGATCCAGCGCGCGCTGGTGGAGTTGTCCAAAGGCAAGACCACCATCGCCATCGCCCACCGTCTATCGACGATTCTTAACGCCGACCAGATCGTGGTGATGGATCGCGCCAAAGTGATCGACATTGGCACTCACGCCGAGCTGTTGGAGAAGTCGGAAATTTATAGCCGCCTCTACAAGATGCAGTTCGGCCACGAGATCACTGCGGACGTCGAGGCCTGAGGCCGCGTTCTATGTTTATTCGCAAGATCATCTCCGCTTTCATTCCTCTTTTGGTGGCGTGTTCGACTGGATCGGCGGGGGAGGGGAGAGGGGGCGCGCGCGGCGAATGGGAGAGCTTTGACGGCACGCTTTTTCCGTATACGAAGTGGCTGCCAGCCGGTGGCGCGCAGCCATCAGCAGTGGTGGTGTGTGTGCACGGCATTAGCGGTGCCGCTGCGGACTTCGAGCAACTCGGCGGTGAGCTCTCACGGCGCGGGATGGCGGTTTACGCGTACGAGCTGCGCGGTCAAGGCAATGACCCGAGGCGGCGGCGTGTCGGCGATATCCGCAGGCGCGCGCATTGGTCGCGCGACCTCGAGGTCTTCCTCGGGCACGCTCGGCGTGGCCACGGCGAGGCGCCGGTTTTTCTTTATGGCGAGAGCTTGGGCGCGCTGATTCTGATGCACGGTTTCGCCGAGCTCGGCGAGGCAAATCGCGAGGCGGTGGCCGGCTTGGTCTTTGCCTCGCCAGTGGTGGCGCTGCCGGCGAAACTGCCGCCATTGAAAAATTTCTTCCTGCACCTGGCGGTGAGGGTATTGCCTTGTGTTAGGGTGTCGTTGGAAAAATTATCCGGTGGTGATGTGATGCAGGTGACCGACGAGGGTTCCCACTGGGAGCAGATGGAGAAGACGCCGCACTTCGTGCGCCGTTACAGCTTGCGAATGCTGGGCATCGTCGAGCGGATGGTCAAGGGCTGTGCCGCTGTCGCCGCGCGGATTCGCAAGCCGGTTCTGGTGCTGTATCCGGGCAAAGACGTGTTCACCACACCGGCGCAGGTCGAGGCCTTCTACGCGGGTCTCGAAACGCCCGACAAGAGCAAGCAACTCTTTGCCGAAAG
>QIKC01000235.1 GCA_003232855.1 Verrucomicrobiales bacterium | reverse complement strand
TGGGGCTGTTCCACATCGACGAGGCGGTCGGCCAGGGGCTGGTGCTGTGGAAGCCGAAGGGCGCGATCGTTCGTCGCGAGCTACAGGACTTCATTACCGAACATTTGGACAAGACTGGTTACTCCCAAGTGTTTACCCCGCACATCGGCAAACTCGAACTCTACCGCACTTCGGGGCATTTTCCCTTTTACCAGGACTCGCAGTTCGCGCCGATCATCGACCGCGGCGCACTGGCGGAGTTGGCCGAGGAGGGCGCTACCTGCGGCACGCTTAGCAATAAATTGGAAACAGGGGAGATCGACGGCTTTCTGCTGAAGCCGATGAACTGCCCGCATCACATCAAAATTTACAGCAGCGAGCACCGCTCCTATCGCGACCTACCGGTGCGTCTGGCGGAGTTCGGCACGGTGTATCGCTGGGAGAGCTGGGCGGAATGACGCGCGTGCGCGGTTTCACTCAGGACGACGCGCACATTTTCTGCACTCCTGACCAACTGGCTGCGGAGGTGGCCGGCTGCCTGGCGTTGGTGAAGACTGTGTTGTCGACGCTGGGGATGGATGACTACTCCGTGCGTCTGGCGCTGCGCGACCCGGATTCGGACAAGTACGTTGGCTCTCAGGAGAACTGGGACAAGGCGGAGGCGGCTCTGCGCGCGGCGGTGCAGGAGCTAGGCGTCGATTACATCGAGGAGCCCGGCGAGGCGGCGTTCTACGGGCCGAAGATCGACTTCGTGGTCAACGATGTGATCGGTCGGCCGTGGCAGTTGGGCACCGTGCAGGTCGATTACAACCTGCCCTCAGCCGAGCGTTTTAACCTCACTTACATCGGTGCCGACAATGTCCCGCACCACCCGGTGATGGTTCACCGCGCGCCGTTCGGCTCTATGGAGCGCTTTGTCGGGCTGCTTATCGAGCACTTCGAGGGCGCTTTCCCCACCTGGCTGGCGCCGGAGCAGGTGCGTGTGCTGCCGATCTCTGAAAAGTTCCAAGACGCTGCCCAAGCACAGGTGGACGCGCTCCTAGAGGTCGGTGCTCGGGTGCGGCTGGATTCTGCGGCCGAGAAAATCGGCGCTAAAATTCGCCTTGCCCAATTGGATAAGGTCCCATATATGTTGATCATTGGTGCTAATGAAGTCGAATCCAACACCGTATCAGTCCGCCACCGTCGACGTGGCGATCTTGGTGCGTTGTGCCCGAAAGACTTTATCGCCCAATTCCGCGAAGAGGTTTCTTCCCGCTCTCTGTGAGCGCGTCCTCTGATCCTTTAAAATGACCCTATTCTCGCTGCCACCGTCCCCGCGTTCTCACGAACGGTTCCCGGGTATTTTTCTAATCCCTAACGGAGGACAAGGTCATCGCTAGACCACGGAGAAAGCCGTACCGTCCGCGCCGTCAGCGGGATCGTGTTAACGAACGCATTCGCGTTCCTAAGGTGCGCGTCGTGCATGGCGAGACGCAGCTCGGGGTGATGAACACCTATGAGGCCATTAAGCTGGCCAAGGCGCGCGGCATGGACTTGGTCGAGGTGTCGTCCAATGCTCGCCCGCCGGTGTGTAAGATCGTCGATTACGGCAAGTACAAGTACGATCAAAAGAAGCTCAAGAAGGAGCACCCGAAGAAGACGCATCGCCTCAAGGAGGTGAAGTTCCGCGTCGGCGTCGCCGAAAACGACTACAAAATCAAGGTGACGCGCGCCGAGGGTTTCCTCATGTATGGCGACAAGACGCGGGTGCAGCTGATGTTCCGCGGTCGGCAAATGGCGCACAAGGAGATCGGCTTCGAACTCATGGAGCGCGTCAAAGAGGATCTCGCTGGGGTCGGCCATGTCGATATGGCGCCGCGGTTGGCCGGGCGTTTTATCTCGATGATGATGGCGCCGCTGCCCGAGCATCTGCGTAAACCGAAGTTCAAAGTACACGAGGAGCCGCCGGAAGAGCTCGAGGAGGTCGTCGACGATGACGAGGAAGTCGGCGAACTCAGCGACGAGGAGCGCGCCATGCTGGAAGATCAGGGTGACGACGCGGCGGAGGAGAAGGAGCCGGCGCTGAAGCCGCACGAACATCAAGCGCCCGACGTGGTGGATGTGATCGCCATCGCCGAGGGCGACGACGGGCGGCCGAAATCCAAGCGCAAGGGTTAGGAGGAATTCCGCTGTGTCGAATTCGCCCATCGCCCGCTTGCGTACCCTTGGGAAGGTTGAGGGCATTAGTTTTCTCTTTCTGCTCGGCGTCGCGATGCCGATCAAATACTTGGCCGGAAACCCGCTGGTCGTGAAGTATGCGGGTTGGGTTCACGGCATTTTGTTCATCCTGTTCTGTGTGGCCTTGGTGAACGTCATGCGCACGCAGGGTTGGGGGGTGCGTAAGGCGCTCAAGCCATTCATCGCGTCGCTGTTGCCATTCGGCCCGTTTCTGATCGACCGCGGGCTCAAAGCGGAGCAAGAGGGCGCCGCCGGTTAGATTTCGGCCAGTTCGCGCAGCACGGTGGTGGCGTAAGCGCCTTTGGGCAGCTCGAAGCGTAGTAGCAGGTCGGCACCATGCGACTCCATCTCGGCCTTCTGCGGGCGCAGTCGTAATACGCGCCGCTCTTGGCGCAGGCCGAATTCCCCCAACCCGCGCGCCAGCTCCGCGTGTTCTGCGGCGACGTTTTCTTCGAGATGGCGCACTGCGTCGATGCTGATCGGCGGGCCTTGACCCCAGAGCGGCGCGGTGATTTCTAACAATCCTTCGCCCACACGTTGTGCCTCGTCGCCGCGCAGATTTTCGGGGAGTACTAGGCTGCGGTTGGCGGCGAAGCCGAACACTTCTCCCGGCAGCACCCGATCCCAGCAATCGCCCCGCAGTCGCGCGGCGATGCAGGCGTTGAACAGGTGGCTGCGCGCGGCCGAAATGTAGTCTCCGGCGAACAGGCGCCGCGCCAGTGCGATGTTGCCGCCGTTTTTTCCAAAGCGTTGCGCGCCGAAGTAGTTCGGCACGCCGCGATCGATGATCTGCCGCCAGCGCGCGGCGGCGGCGGTGGGCGAGAACGCGCAATCGCGCAGGCGGATCGTGAAGCGGTTTCCATCGTGGCTGCCGCGGCGCAGTTTGCGCGCGTTGCGGGTGACGCGCAGCACGCGGACGCCCTCGATTTCCAACTGTTCCGGGGTGGGCGAAGGCTGGCCCGGCAGGTGGATGCTGAACCACTGGCGGGTGATGGCGTGGAGATCCTTCAGGCCGCAGTGGCCTACCA
>QIKC01000323.1 GCA_003232855.1 Verrucomicrobiales bacterium | reverse complement strand
GAGGCCCAGGATCGGGCGCAGGTTCAGGCTCAGCGGCGGGCTCGGCTTCACCGGCCTTTGCATCCCCTGCTCTGGCCTCTCCCCGTTTCGTCTCCCCACCTTCGCGGGGCTTATTCGGAACTTCGACGGCGGACGGCTCCCCATCAGATTCCCCATCAGTACCGGCTTTGGCCTCGGGCTGCGGGCGTGACGGCGCCTTGCGTTTGGCCACTTTTTTCTTGCGAGCGACCTTCCTTTTTTTAGGCGTCACTACAGCAGCGTCCGTCCCGGTATCGGGGGTCGCTGTCTTCTCTACTTTTTCGGATTCTGTATTTTCTTCTTTAGCCATCTGACAAAATATTGGATCTGTTCTGTTAATAAATTCCGGCTGCCCGAGTTCCATATCACATGGTCGGCGCTCGCCATTTTTTCTTCGTTGGGCAACTGCGCTGCCACCATTTGAGCGGCAGTCTCCAGCCCGATTCCCGGGCGCTCTAGCAGACGTTCCATCTGGCTCTGCCGATCCGCAGCGACCACCAATACCCTATCATACTGGTAATCATGCGCCGATTCGAACAGCAGCGGAATGTCGGCCAACAGCAACGCCGCCGAGGATTTTTCACCCGACTGCTGAATGCTGATAAACGCTTTCCTCACCTCCGGGTGCAGAATGTTTTCGAGTGCTGCACGCCGATGGACGCTATCGAAAACCTGATCTCGGAGGCGCGGGCGGTCGATGTGACCGTCCGCCTTGAGCACGGACTCACCGAACTCGACGGCAATTCTGGCGCAGATATCGGCGCGTGTCAACAGCGCGGACACGGAAGCATCGGCATCGAAAAACAGCGCCTCTGGGAAATGTTCGCACAAATCAGCCGATACGGTCGACTTCCCCATGGCGATTCCGCCGGTGATCACAACAGTGAACATGATCTAAGCCAATGCGCCAAAGAAGGCTGGCTGTCAAAACAAGAAAAACGGGGGAGCTTGCACCCCCCCGTTCGTCGGTTCAAATTTTCAAGAGTCGCGTGTCGATCAGCGGCTCGGGAACAGGGCGTTCGCAGGTCCGCCAGCACCCAATTCTGGGGCGCCGCTCAGACCGCTGGGATTGAGTGACTCGTCGTTCTGCGATCCCGCAGGCTGACCTGCCGGGTCGATGAGTTTGGCAGTAACGAAGATCATCAGGTTGCGTTTGAAGCGAGTTTCCGAACTGGTGCGGAAAAAGCGACCGATCAGAGGGATGTCGCCGAAAATCGGCACCTTGTCCTCGACATGCTGCACGTCCTCGCGAATGAGGCCACCAATGGCGACCGTCTGACCATCCCAGATGGTGACTGCAGTGGTCAGTTTACGGGTGGAGAAAACCGGCTGCTCGATGCGGTTCTCGGTGAGCACAACGGTCGTCGGCTGCCCAAGAGCATCGATCGCGCTGGTCTGAATCGGGCTACCGTAGTTGATGAAGCCCTCGAACTCCACCACCTCGGGGGCGATGTTGAGTTCGATGGTGAACCCGTCGGCGCCGACAACCGGATCGACTTCCAAGGTGACACCCACCGGACGCATCTCAAACGCGGTCGGGTTCGCCGGAGTCACAGGGAAACTGTTGGTCTGAGACTGTCCTAGACCAAGTCCGCCACCGCCGCCGGTGCTAAAACTTCCACCGCTGCCGAAGTTCTGCGGAATTTCCGGTGGATCATACTCGGTCGGGTAGATGAATTCGCGGATCACCTCGATCTTGGCGCGCTGTCCCGAACGGGTCACGACGCTGGGGGCGGTCATCAGGTCGGTGCCCTTGCGCTGGTTGAGCGCGCGGATGACCACTTGGAACTGCGGGTCGGTGAGCACACCGGCAATCCCGAAGATGCCGGGCGTGATGTTCGAGGTGAGTACTTGCTCATTGAGCAGCCCGTCAACAGCGTTCGACTGAATGGCGTCGAGGCCGAACCGCAGACCCGATGTCACCGGGTTCCGACCAGTCGGCACCGGGTTTGCCCCGCCGGGCGGGACGAAGGTGAAGTCGGAGGGGTCGGTCACCCCACCACGCTGGTTACCAACCGTGCCTCCGCCCGCAAACACGCGGTCGCTCCCGGGAGTGTTGAACTGCCCGAGCATCCAGTCGAAACCGAATTCGTCCAAGTTCTGCTGGGTGACTTCGACAAACTTGCTGGTGATGTAGATTTGGTTCTGAACCTTCCCTCGCGACACATCGACGAGCGTCTCGATCAGCTCCATGTTGGACTGGGTATTGCGCACGACCAGTGTCGAACTGCGCGCGTTGAAGAAAGCGCTCGCCCCTTGCGGGAAAGTGATGCCGTTGGTCTCCAGCACCGCCTTCGCACCCTTCTTGCGGGTGAGGCTAGAGCGCGCTCCGCCATCCCCGGTCGCGAAGGGGTCATCGGCTGCGTCGTCGCCGTCGCCGCCGGCGTCACCTGTGGTAAGGAAGTCTGGCGGCACGCGGAACGTGCGGGTATACATGTCGGTGGTGTCTTTCCAGAGCGGCACGACAACAACAGTGCTTGTACTTCATCCCCGCAGCTTCGGCCACGTAGCGCAGCGCCTCGGCGAGAGGCACGTTGGTGAGGCGGAGACTGATCGTCTGCTCCTCGGCAATCGCTCCATCCGGCCCGGCTCCACCGGAACGCTTCACGATGTTTACCCCCTTGGCTGCCGCATCGGTTTCAAAGGGATCGTGCTCAACGCTCTTCTGACGCAAGTACTCGAGCGCCTCGTCGATGGTTGCCTCGTCAAACAGCACCCGTGGGATGATGGTTTCACGTAGTTTCCGCGAGATATATTCCCGTCCACTGCTGCCATCGCCCTGCCCTCCAGCAACGTTGCTGGTGAATGCCTTCTGCGGTACCGAAGTCTCCCAAATCTCATCGACCTCGCGGAGCATCTTCAGACGCGTGTGGTCACGGGCGCTGGCGAGGTAGCTACGGCGAGCAAATTCGACCTCTTGCAGGGCACGCCGCGCTGCGGTGTTATAGCGGTCG
>QIKC01000210.1 GCA_003232855.1 Verrucomicrobiales bacterium | reverse complement strand
AACCTGGTTCGCTACCACTACGAGAAAACCTCCCGGCTCGATAGTGGTCGAATTGGTGAAGGTGTGGATCACCCCATTGTTAAACTGCCAATTGGTGAGATCTACGGCCTCATTGCCGACGTTTTTCAGCTCGATAAATTCGCGATTCTCATCGGAGGAGCCATCGGGATTGTAATAAATCTCCGAAATAATGATCTGCGCCGTAGCAAAAGCGCTGGTCAGCACGAAAAGAGCGATGCTGGCAGCAGAGATAACGCCGAAACGCAGTGCGCGAGGGAAGCGAGACATAGGGGGTTTTCGGGGTAGAATGGGGCGGGGAGAGGTTCTCCACTATCGTATAACGAGCGATGATGGTCAAGATGCAGCCTGTGCTTTAAATCACGTCCCCAGGCGCCTACCGCCCCGGCACGAACGGCAGCTTCGACGAGTTGAAAATTTCGTTCGGCTTGAGCAGCCAACCGGGCTCGGCGGAGATCAGTTGGTAGTCGGTGAGGATGAACTCCGGCAGAAAGAGGTTAGAATTTGGATCGTAAACCTCTTTCCCTGAATAGCGGCCATAAATTCGGTATTCGTAATTATGGTCATAGGAAAAACGCGCGCCCGCACCGCCATCAACCTCCGGCAGGCGGTCGGGGCTGCGTTTTATCCGCTCGCTCATCACCACGAGTTTCGAAGTTCTCCAACTCTGTCGCGGTCGGCGCAGGTAGCCCCAGAACCGGGTGCGGTTGATGTGGTAGCGGCGCCCGATGTAGTAGTCGCCCACTGGCTCGGCCTTGATTTGCGCGCGGCGCCCGACTTCTGCGGGCGAATTGCCTCCGCCAAAATCATTGCCGGTCGTGCCGCAACCGGCAGACAGGATCACCGCGATACACGCCAAGGCGACATTCTTTACTCTCTCACACATCTGCTTCATTGGTGCATGGCGGATCGCGCAGTGCAAGCCCGGAGGTGCCCCTAATACCCCAGCCATGGCCCGAGCCAGCGTTCGGCTTCGGCCAAATCCATCCCCTTGCGCGCCGCGTAGTCTTCGATTTGGTCCTTGCCGATCTGGCCGACGCCGAAGTAGCGCGACTCGGGATGCGAGAAATAAACGCCGCTGACCGCCGCGCCCGGGTGCATGGCCATGCTCTCGGTGAGGCTGGCGCCGGTCTGCCGCTCGGCGTCCAGCAGCTCGAACAGCTCGCGTTTCTCCGTGTGGTCGGGCTGTGCCGGGTAGCCGCCGGCCGGGCGGATGCCGCGGTAGCGCTCGCGGATGTAGTCCTCGTTACTTAGCTCGCCGGGCGACTCGTAGCCCCAGGCGACGCGCACTTCGTGGTGCAGCTTTTCTGCGAAGGCCTCCGCCAGCCGGTCGGCCAGCGCCTTGGCCATGATGGCCGAGTAGTCATCGTGGTCCTTCTCGAACTCCTTGGCCAACTCATCGCCACCGTGGATGCAGACCACGAAACCACCGATGAAGTCTGCCTGTCCGCTGTCCTTCGGCGCGACGAAATCGGCCAGCGCGTAATTCGGTTTGCCCTTTTTCGGCATCTGTTGGCGCAACGTGTGGAAAACGGTGCGCACCTCGGTGCGTGACGCGTCGGTGTAGATTTCGATATCGTCGCCGACAGCGTTCGCCGGGAACAGCCCCCAAGTGCCGCGAGCGGTGAATCGTTTTTCGTCGATGATCTGCCGCAGCAGCGCCTGCGCGTCGTCGAAGACTTTGCGCGCCTCCTCGCCGAGCTGCGGGTCATCAAAAATCGCCGGGTAGCGCCCGCGCATCTCCCAGGTATGGAAAAACGGCGACCAGTCAATAAACGGCACCAGCTCTTTGATCGTAGGCGTGGCGGAGCTTTGCAAGCTCCGATTTGAGACGGACGGTTGGTCCGTGGCGGAGCTTTGCAAGCTCCGATCTGAGACGGACGGTTGCAAACCGTCGCCACATCCCTTCGCCGCCCACACCGGAACGTCAAATCGCTTGGCCTTCGCCGGATTCTCCAGCACGTAGCGTATCTGATTTAAGTAGTCTCGTTCGTCGCGAACCAGATGATCATACGATTCTTTCTGCCAGAACGCCATTCCCGTTCTTCCCAAAACCTTGTTAGCCTCGCGCGCTGTATGCCTCTTCCACGAATGCAACACCGCCGACAAGTCATGCCCTTCGAACGCCCGAAATACGACGTGGACATGATTCGCCATCACGCACCATGCGTGAAGCTCATACCGCTCACCATCGAAATGCTCGAGCGCATCGACAACGAGCTGACTGATTTCCGCTTTCGCCAAATGGCAATTTCCATATCCGGCGTTAAGCGCCGAATCGATCTTCTCCGAGTAGACCTCGGAAAGCCGCATTTCGAAAGCGCGAGCTCGCTCATCATCACCCGCGTCCCTCGCTTGCTCGATCTTCTTCACGATCGAATTGCGTTCGGCCAGATAGCTAGCTAGAACGCTCTGTGGCAGCGAATCATCAAGGCGAAACGTCACCGCATAGGTTGCCCCCTCTTGCTTCCAATGGGGCAGGCTCCCCTCCTCAGATATTTTTAGTTCGCAATCCTTATCAAGATAACTCGCACGCACCGTGGCGGAGCTTTGCAAGCTCCGGTCTGAGACGGACGGTTG
>QIKC01000089.1 GCA_003232855.1 Verrucomicrobiales bacterium | reverse complement strand
CCCTGAGAGAGGAGGTTCGTGGGCGGCACCTATGCCCCACTAACACATCGCTGAGGGGCGTTTTTTGGGCGGAATTTTCTACACCGTTGGCTGTAAACTACAAATTTCCGAAATTGTTCACTTGAACTACTGTTCGAAAGAACGTATAGGTTCCGAGCCACTCGCCATCTCGAAAATCTCCCGCCGCCATGCTCACCCTCCTCAAGATCAACAACCTCGCCCTCGTCGAAGACCTCAGCTGGGAGGTGGGTGCGGGTCTGGTCGGCGTCACCGGCGAGACCGGTGCCGGCAAATCGGTGATCGTCGGCGCCCTCAAAATCGTCCTCGGAGAACGCGCCGATCGGAATCTGGTGCGCACCGGTTGCGATTCCTGCTCGGTCGAAGCGGTGTTCGACCTAAACACTCCAGCAGAGGTGAATTCAGTGCTCGCCGAAGCCGGGATCGAACCTTGCGAGGACGGACAACTGGTCATCCGCCGCGTGATCGGCAAATCTGGCGGCAACAGGCAATACGTCAATTGCTCCCCTGTCACCCTCGGCGTCCTCAAGGGGCTCGGCGGCTTCCTCGTCGATCTACACGGCCCGCACGACCACCAGTCCTTGCTCTCGCGCGACCGCCAACTCGCCATGCTCGACGCCTACGCCAGCGCCGAGAAGGACGCCACCACCTACGGCAACGCTTTCGAACACTGGAAAACCCTGCAAGGGCAATACGACACACTGGCCAACTCCGAGCGCGCCAACGAACAGGAAATCGATCTGCTCAAACACCAGCTGGCAGAAATCGACGATGCGGAAATCCGCAGTGGCGAGGCCGAGGAACTCGAGCGCCGCTACCAGCTCGCCAATAACAGCAGCCACCTGCTGGCGGTGGCCGCCGGCATCAGCGACGCACTTTCAGGCGATGAGGGCTCCATCCTCGCCAGTCTTTCGGGGCTCGCCCGGGACGTTCGCGAGCTGGAGAAACACGATCCCGAAACAGCCGAGTTCACCGGCGCCTTCGACACCTCCGTGCTCGAACTCGAAGAACTCGGTCACAACCTGCGCACCTACACCGAAGGGCTCGAACTCGACCCCGCAGCCCTCACAGCCCTCGGCGCACGCATCGATTTGCTCGAATCCCTCAAACGCAAATACGGCAACACGCTCGACGAAGTTCTCACCTTCCGCGATCGGGCAGAATCCAAACTCGCCCGCATCGAAGGCCGCGGAGACGAACTCGAACGGCTCGGCGACGCCATTGCAGACGCGCTCGGTAAACGCGACCACGCGGCGACGAAACTCACCGCCCGTCGCAAACGCGGAGCTCCAAAACTCGCCAAAGCGGTGGCCGCCCACCTGCGCGACCTAGGCTTTAAACACGCCTGTTTCGAAATCTCCCTGCCCCGCCTCGACTCCCCAGCGCCCGCCGGCGCCGAAATCGCCGAGTTCATGTTCTCCCCCAACCCCGGCGAACCCCCCATGCCCTTGCGCCTGATCGCCTCCAGTGGCGAGATGTCACGCGTCATGCTCGCCGCCAAGTGTGCCCTCGCCCGCCAAGACGCCATTCCGCTTCTCGTTTTCGACGAAATCGACGCCAATGTCGGTGGCGAAATCGCTCAAGCCGTCGGCGCCAAAATGGCCGCCCTCGGCACCAGCCATCAGGTAATCTCCATCAGCCACCTGCCACAAGTCGCCTCGCTAGCCACCTGCCACTACGTGGTGAGCAAAGAATTCGGCAGCGACGGGCGCACCCGCTCACGCCTGCGCCAAGTCACCGGCAGCGAACGCATCGCCGAAATCGCGCGAATGCTCGGCGGCGCTGCAAAATCCGCGCGCCAGCATGCACAAAGCCTGCTCTCAGCAGCAGCCTGAAAAAATGGAACTCACCCCATATTACGCAAAAAGGCGCGGTCGAGGATCTCTCCTCAACCGCGCCCTAACAAAATGGGTTATACTGTTTACTTGCGCTTTTTGCCAGCCTTTTTCTTCTTCACCAAACCTGCGGCCTTCTTGATGATCATCACCGTCTGCGGGCTACATTTGAAGCTGTTCGCAGTTGCTGAGATAGTGACACCCGTCTTCAGCATGTCCACCACTTGCCCACGCTGAGCTGCGGACAACACAGTGCGACGACGCTTGCCAGAGCTCTTCGCTTTGGGCGCCTTAGGAGCTGCAGAAGTTTTGGGGGCTGTGGCCGCAACGGTCTTCACCGCCTTGGCGACTTTATTCGTGGCACCACTGCGCCTAGCGAGTTCCTGCGGGCTGATGTCGATGCCCTTCGCCGCCAGATCTTGAGAAATCACAGCGAACTGGTTGTGCGCACTGACGATCGCTTGCGCGGCTCGAGTCGCCTCAACGAGGACGGAATTTGCTACTTTAACGCCCGGAGGGACGAGGATGTTCAATTTTACGATTTTGGATTTTTTTCTAGCCATAATATTAATAGTTGATTTCGGGCGGCCACCCTACATTACAGATCGAACGGTTGCAATAGAGACTTTTCATCACCTATTTATATCCATATTCTTCCCGATATTCAGTCACTCATACGGCAGCGAAGCCATATTCTATATGGGAACGCTCCCAAAATACACCCTTCCCCTACCGACCACACATCCCCC
>QIKC01000090.1 GCA_003232855.1 Verrucomicrobiales bacterium | reverse complement strand
AGGCGTTCGAGGCCGAGGCCGAAGGCGAAGCCGGATATGTTTTCCGGGTCGTAGGCGCCGTCGCCGCGCGCTTTGTTGATGGCGTTGAAGACGTCGGGGTCGACCATGCCGCAACCGGCGATTTCGATCCATTTGGCGGTTTTGCCTTTGGCTTCCAGCAGGATGTCGATCTCGAAGCTGGGCTCGGTGAAGGGGAAAAAGTGGGGGCGGAAGCGCACCGGTGTGTTGTCGCCGAAGATGGAACGCAGCAGGTATTCGAGGGTGCCTTTGAGGTCGGCGAGCGAGACATCGGTATCGACGTAGAGCCCTTCGAGCTGGTTGAAGTGGCTGAGGTGGGTGGCGTCGATTTCGTCGCGGCGGAAGGCGGCGCCGGGGGCGATGATGCGCACGGGCGGCGGGGTGCCCTGCATGGTGCGGATTTGCACGGTGGAGGTGTGGGTGCGCAGCAGGCGGCCGTCGTCAAAGTAGAAGGTGTCGCTCTCGTTGCGCGCTGGGTGGTCGGGTGGGGTGTTGAGGGCGTCGAAACAGTGCCATTCGGTTTCGATTTCGGGGCCGGTGGCCAGCGCGAAACCCATGCGACGCAGGGCACCGACGGCGCGGTCGAGCATCTGTGAGATGGGATGGCGGGCGCCGGGGGTCTGCGGTCGCCCGGGCAGGGTGAGGTCGATGCCCGCAGCGACGGTGGCGTCGGCGGCGGCTTGCAATGTTTCCGCTTTGGCGTCGAGGGCGGTGCTTATCGCGTGGCGAACCGCGTTGAGGGCTTTGCCGGCTGCCGGTTTGTCCTCTTTGGCGACATTTTTCATGCCGCCTGCGGCGGCGGTGAGGCGACTTTTGCGACCGAGGTGGGTGACGCGGAAGGCCTCTAGGGAGGCGGCGTCGGTGACCTCGCCGATGGCGGCGAGCGCGACGGAGCGGGCGGCTTCGAGTTCTTCGAGCATGGGCAGCACGAGCGCGCCGGGCGCGACGCGAAGTTCGGTGGGAGCGGAGTCGACCTATCGGTGGCCTACGCGAACAGGGGTGAAAACCGCTAGGAAGCGGCGTTCACCTTGCTCTCGAGGGCGGCCTTGGACTGTGCGACGAGCTCGTTGAAGGCAGCGTCGTCGCGGATGGCCATGTCCGACATCACCTTGCGGTCGAGTTCGACACCGAGCGCCTTGAGGCCCTCCATGAAGCGACTGTAAGTGATATCGCGACTGCGGCAGGCCGCGTTGATGCGCTGAATCCACAGGGCACGCCAGGTGCGTTTGTGGTTCTTGCGGTCGCGGTAAGCGTAGAACATCGCCTTGCGGACGGCGTCTTTAGCGAAGCGGTATTTTGTTGAACGAAATCCGCGGTAGCCCTTGGCTTTGGCAAGCATGCGCTTGCGTCGTTTGCGGCTGGCGGGTGCATTTGTTGCTCTAGGCATCGGTATTATCTTCCGGTCAGGCGGTTTGGTTTATGTTTCGTAACCCGCGGTCTCGCCTGTCCGTTGGATCCCGCTTACCGGGGATCAGGCCGCTGGGTCGTCGTTGCAGGTGCTTCGCCCCGGGGGGATCGGCAATTTGCAGCGAGGGAGGGGAACCGGGTGTGGTTCCCCAAGTGGTTTTTCCTAATGGCTGAACGGGAGGTTCTTTCGGAAACGTGGCAGATCTGCTGCCGAGACGAGCGTCGCTTTGCCGAGATTGCGCTTCCTCTTCCGGTTTTTATTCTGGAGGAGGTGGCGCTTGCCCTGCTTGCGTCGCAACATCTTTCCTGTGCCGGTCACTTTGACCCGCTTAGAGATTGCCTTATGCGTTTTACTTTTTCCCGCCGTTCTTGCCATGGGGCGGAGAAACTAGCGAAAACAACCGGTCTGGCAACCGCTTTTTTAAGAACATTTTATGAGCCGATTTTATCGTGCCCTCAGGGGGCGGTTTTTTTCGGATGAACAGAAATTTAAGTTTCCTTTACTAACTGGCGAAGCTGGCTATCGGTCTTCGATACTAGTGGCTCCCGCATTGTTACGAATGGATACAAACACCCACCGAATCTGGGCCGTCAACCGTCACCTGCGGGCGGCGGTCGATCAGGTGGGCGAGGGTGTGGCCATCCTCGAGCTGGGCTCTCAGGGAGGCGAGGGGCCGCGGGTGGTTTTCGTCAATCGTGGGATCAGTTCGCTGAGCGGTTATCGTGGTGAGGATCTGTTAGGTTGTCCGCTGGCGCAGTTGTTCGCTGGCGACAAACTTGGCCTTTTGTTAGAGCGAATGTCGGCGATCGCCGAATCGCGCAAGACCTTCGTAGTGGAGAATCCGCTGCTGCGTGCCGATGGGAGTTCGGTGCCGTGTCGCTGGCAGGTGAGTTGTGTCGAAGACGGCGATGGGGCGCCGGTGAATCTCTTGCTGACGGTGGCGAAATTGGCAGCTCCGTTAGGATCAAAGGAGGGCGCTCCGGTCGCGGCGATGGCGGACGGAATGGAGGTGCGGGTTATCGACGGCGCGTCGTTGCCCGGGGATGAGGGAGTGATGCGCTCGGCTCGGATGGAGACCTTGGCGTTGTTGGCTGGCGGCATCGCGCACGATTTCAAAAACGTCCTGACGACGGTGATGGCGAACCTGTCGCTGGTGCGTCAGGCGATGGGTGAGGG
>QIKC01000185.1 GCA_003232855.1 Verrucomicrobiales bacterium | reverse complement strand
GTTTCCTCATCCCGGCGGTCGGCGATGGCCGCCAAATCCGAGAGATCTTCCATCAACCTTTCATATTCCTCCAGAGGGAGAAGTACGGCGGTCTTTTCCCCTTCCGAATCGGTGAGATATTGCAATCGAACGCTCATATCGGTCGCAGTATCGTGGTGTAGCGCCTTCTTGTCGAGCGCCGACATTCCCCATCTCCCCCTGAGGAGAGACGACGAGTAAAAACCGGCGTGGACGCCAGAAACGGCAAGCTCGCGCCACAAAAAAACGGCCCGGGCATCCGCCCTGACCGTTTTGAGAAAAGATCGTCGTCGGAGCCGCAGTCTAACGGCGGCGGCGGAGGATCAAGGCCAAGCCGGTGAGACCGAGCAGGGCGAAGCCGGTGGGCTCGGGGATACCAGTCACTTCGAAATTATCTACTCCAAAATCCTCATTTCCAGCATTCACACTTATCGTCAGCCGCAAATCTAACGTAGATCCGCTGCCAGCAATTGGTACTGTGAAATTCTGCGCCGCGTTTCCTAAAGTGAATGCACCGTTCTCAAAAACCCCATTAAAACTACCGGAACCAAATGAACCTGGAACAAACTCAAGAATTGTATTGTAGCCAAGGCCATCGATTTGAGCTTCGACAAAAAATAGATCATTCGCATCAATATGACCTGGAGCATCAGCACCTGGATTATCAAGAAATTCGGCAAAATCGCCTGAAAACTCTAATCCAGTCAATCCAGAAATTCCCAGTCCTAACCAATCGACGACAACGGGCAGACTTGCCCCCTCACCGTTAAGATCCATGCCGGTTAAAAATCCGCCATCAAATCCCGTGTAAGCTTTCAACCCACTAGGATTCCCCCCCACTCCCCAATCATCAACGCCAGCCAATCCAAAATAATCACCAACACCATCTGAGAAGAAGTCTATAGTGCTGAAACCGAGGCTGTTATCGAATTCCTCGTTCAGCACCGTAATAGATGAGCTAATTGTTAATGAGCCGAAGTACAAGGCTGCGGTTAAAAATGAAATTTTCATGAGTTTAGTTTTGTAGGTTGAGTCGTTAAATCGGGATTAATTGCCTCCTTTATGACGGTCGCCGCCACCGTTGTCAAAACAAGTTGCGCCCCTTTTTGCGTTAAAAATCATAACCGCCCCAATTTCAGCGCATTTCCCTAATTTCTGCCCTCGTTGGGATCTTCCCAGCTTTCGTCGGTCATGATGAGTTCGTGATCGAGTCCCGGTTGGGCGGCGCCCTCTGTGGAGACGGGGGTGACGTGGCGGGCTCCGGAGGGGCGAACGGGTTCGGTGTCGCCTCGCTGGGTGGGGATGGCGTCGCGTTCGACCAGCGGCGGGATGCCGGTCGTCGGCCAGAACAGCGCAGCGACGGCGGCACCTGCTAACAACAAGATGGCAGCAAATAGCAGCCCGATCTTGCTGCGCCGTCGGCAGCGCTTGGCGACCTGGGCGGGCGCCAGCGTCTGGCTGTGGTTCCAGTTGGCGGAAACCGGCGCGCCGCCAACGCGCAGGCGCGCGCCACGGTCTTCGGCGATGCCGGCATCGACGCTCTGCCGGTGGTCGGCGACCACGCCCTCGCGCACCGATTCGGCGTCGAGCACGCGCAGGAAGAAAGGTTTGTGCCGCAGGCCACTGGCGGCGAAGTCGCGGCGGTATTCATCGACGTCGAACTCTAGGCGGCGGAAGCGCAGTTGCAGGGTTTTGGAATCAAACAGGCAGTAGCTGGCGCGCAGGTCGCTCGAGCAACGTGGGTCGCCGACGGAGCCGGGGTTGATCATGTAGCGAGTGCCGGGTTTGAGTATCATGTCGCGCGGCGGCAGTTTGTTGATCGTCTCGCGCGGCCCGCTGCAGCTCATCACGCCGGGCTGGTGGGTGTGGCCGAAGAAGAGGATGTCACGCTTCGACGCCTTGAAGCTGGCGCGCGCCTGCTCCGGCTTGGTGACGTAACAAAACTTGGCCGGCTGGGCGGCGTCGCCATGGGTGAGCAGGATGCCATCGCCGCGCAGAGTCAGTGGCACGCCGGCGAAGTACGCCTGACCATCCTCGCCAAGGCGCTCGCGCGTCCACTCGATGGCCTCGCGAGCGGCGAGGTTGAACTCCGAGGGCTGTAGCTTACCGGCGACCACTGCGTCGTGGTTGCCGAGCACCACGTTTTCGCAGTGTTGCCGCACACTTGCTAGAACCGCACGGGGGCGCGGGCCGTAGCCGACGATATCCCCGAGGCAGCAGATGCCGTCGACTCCCTCGCGGGCGATGTCGTCCAGCAC
Source organism: Verrucomicrobiales bacterium (assembly GCA_003232855.1). Classification (GTDB taxonomy): domain Bacteria; phylum Verrucomicrobiota; class Verrucomicrobiia; order Verrucomicrobiales; family DEV007; genus SZUA-55. Next base: position 328 of record QIKC01000185.1, on the reverse strand, counting down.
CGCAGACCAGGCGGGGAGGTTGGCGTGGATATCTGAGACGATGGCGTAACGCATCGGGGAGGGGAGGGATCCGCTATCAATCAAATCGGCAACGACGCAAAATCCGGGCACAACCTCCCCCCGATCAAGCCCGGATAGAAGTAAAAAATTCAGCACCAGAGAGCGAGCGGATCGCCTCTTACTGACTATTTCAAATATATTTAATATAAATACAGCCTTGACTACAACCTCTCTTAAGGATACAAAGGAGTCCACAATGGGGCTCGAAATTCTCTTAGCCAGTTCGAAAACTCGGGAGCGCATGCGCCGCGAGCGGTTGCGGCGACGG
>QIKC01000119.1 GCA_003232855.1 Verrucomicrobiales bacterium | reverse complement strand
TCCGGGGCGTTGCTATTGGCAGTGAGGAAGAAACGTGATCTCTCTAGCAACAGGCGGGCGGCGGCGGCGGCGTCGCGGTTACTGCCGTCGACGTCGAATACCGCGTTTTCGTTCCGGGGTGATTCGCCGATGGGATCGGTTTCGCGCTCGGCGTAACGGTAGAGGAGTTCATCGACGGTGGCGTAGAGGTGCTGTTCGTCGACCGGCACCCCCGAGCTACCGGAGGCGACGGCCGTGCCGGCTTTGGATCCTCCCCAACCGACTTTGGGGGCGAGTGTGATGATGTCTTCGATCTGCGATGTATTGAGATCCTGGTGGGGGTAGAACACGGAGGACAGGCTGACCATCGCCGGGCTGCCTGGGTAGCGATTGTATTCGCGGCGGGCGGGTTGCATTGTGCTCAGCGCTTCTTCGCCTGTCGATTGGTAACGTGGCATGTCCCAGTGGGTGCCTTCGGAGGCGGTGTTGATGTTGATTTTGGTGGACTCGTCGTCGGTCCAGAAGGCGAGGCGGGCACTGATCGGGTTGTTTTCGCTCGGGCGGCCGGAGCCGGTGGTGGCGACGAAGCGCTTGCCATCGTCGAGGTAGCCGAGGGTGCCGTCGTCGAGTATGTAGAGCCACTCCACCGGCATCGGCAGCCGTTGTGTGTCGTTGGCGCCACCCCGCGGTGGGGATACCCCGGCTACGGTTCTGCCATTGGAGGTGGTGGCGCTATACTCGAAACCCTCGATGCTGTTCGTGCTGTTTCTGGAGATGAACGCGCGGGGATCGACGATGGGGAAGGAGAGGAGCCCGTTTTGTTCGGAGAAGGATGGGGCGTTGAGATCGACCCACCGCGCAGGCAAATCGTTCCAATTTTCGGCGAAGTCTCCGGCCAGGTTTTCGGATCCGCTGCCGCTCATATCGGCGGAGGAGTAGAGTTTGTGCTTCGAGAGAACTAGCCGCTCATAGCTCGGGCTCCTATTGTTGTGGAAGGTGGTGATGAGGCCGGGTTGTGATGCCCAGGTGCTGCGTCTTCCCCCGAGTGTTACCGGGGCGGTGGCCTCGCGCACTTGGGCGATGACAATGTTGGTGACGATGTCGGTGAGCTGGTGCGTTCTCAGGCTGGAGGCGTAGTGTCGCGAGGCTTCGAGCTCGGTGTTGGCGGCCGAGAAAAACGCCAGCACGAGAACCGACATCAGCATCAGTACCGAGAGGACGGTGACGATGGCGATACCGCTTTGATGGCGGCGCGGGGCCTTGTCGCTGTGGGCTGGCTGCTGCGGGTTCCGTGATGTGGGGCTCATTTTGGGGTGCGGGGTGGGGGTGGGTGGGTTATACGCAGGGTGTGTGTTGGCGGATTGAAGCGGATTCAGAGGGCTTGCGCCAAGAAAACATTCAATATATTCATGATTTACATTGCATATACATGAAGGTCAAGCTAGTTTTTTGCATAGAGGCGCATCGACAAGCGTCTTGCGTGTGATGCCGATCTTCGGCTATAGTGATTAGGTAGCGTCGCCGCGAGCTTTTCTGACTGTCCTAAAGTGGGGCAGAAAGGGGGCTCAAATTCCCCATCCCTCCCCCAAACATCCCATCCCCCCCCCCAAAAAAAATCATGAGAAAATCTTCCGTTCTCATCCGTGTCAGTGCCTTAATCATTGGTTTCTCTGCCCCTGTTTTGGCGGAGAATGATGGGGTCGATCTCGTTGCTGTAGACGCCGTGTGGAGATACCACGATGCCGCTGCTTTTCCGGGATTTTCCTGGCTCGATGTCGGTTTTGACGATTCCGGCTGGGCGAGCGGGCCGGCCGAGTTGGGATTTGGTGATAGCGGGGTCGGCATGGCGACGACCCAGCTGACGAGGGGACCCGTCACTTTTTATTTCCGCACCACCTTCAACGTCTCGCCAGCGGATCTGGCCGCTCTGGAGGATGTGGATGATTTTTACCAGATCGCGGTGAACTTGCTGCGTGATGATGGGGCGGTGGTGTACGTCAACGGCTTCGAGCTGATGCGCTCGAACATGGAGGAGTTCGTGGAGGATACGCATACCCAGCTCGCCGCGAGCACCGTTGGCGGCGCGACAGAGAGGGTCTTTTTTGACACCGTGCATAATGGTACCGGCTATCTCGTCGAGGGTGAGAACGTGGTGGCGGTCTCGATTCATCAGGCGACTACCGGCAGCTCTGACATCAGCTTCAACATGGCGATGACGGCGTTTAAGGTCGCGCCCCAGTTTGGGGTGTTCGTGCCACCGCAGAGTATTGATTTCGACGAGGAAAATGTCGGGTCGGGGACGTTTTTCGAGCCCGACCCGAACCAGGGGCACACCGACCTCGGGTGGTATTCGAACTCAGTCGGGCCGACGGGCGCCTTTGGGTCGAGAAACCGCGATGTCATCGAAGGGAGTCTGCCCATCTTTCCCGATGGCTACGCTTTTCTGATCAATGAGGGGATGGCGATCCTGCGAACCCAGAACACCAATGGGTCCGGCAACCCACTTCAGTATCGCATCGATTTGCGTAACTACGTCGATGTGAGCGTCTCCTTCGATGTCCGTTGTTACGATCTCGACTACTCCGATCCGGGCTCGGCCAACGGGTTCGAAACCAATGACTACTTTA
>QIKC01000121.1 GCA_003232855.1 Verrucomicrobiales bacterium | reverse complement strand
CCGGGGAAGCGACCGGCTGCAGCCGCCCTCTCCTTGTATTCGACGGACATTGGGAACCAGCTCTGGCCATCGCGCATTTTGGTCTGCGAGACAGCGGTCACCATGATGGTGGTTTCACCGCAGGTCACGGTGCAGGCACCATCGGCGAGACGACCCATTTTGCCGGTCTCGATGGTGATTTCTTTTCCGCCCAAATTGACGGTAATGTTTTCAATACTCATTTCGTTTTCTTTCTATCGGGTGGGCGACGTCGATTAGGTTGTGTCGCCCGGTTTTGTTTTGTTCCGCGACCCGGTCCTTCCGGGGGCTGGAAAATTGGGTTGGTCGAGAGGGTGCTTGGCCACTCGCCGGAAAGGGTGCCGTCGCAGTTCGGAATGGCCGGGATGGCGAACATCACCACGCAGCGCGGTATTCGTGTTCGGCCGGAGGCCTGATCGGCGGCTCGTCTAAAAAAGCGAAAAGCCCCACCTATCGGCGGAGCTTCAACGCGGTGAGCAAATTCTGGTAACGCTCGGGGTTCTGCGACTTGAGGTAGTCGAGAAGTTTCCGGCGGCGCGCCACCAGCTTGAGCAAGCCGCGGCGGGTCGAGAAGTCCTTCTTGTGCTCACCGAGGTGTGCGGTGAGATGCGTGATGCGCTCGGTGAGCTTCCCCACCTGTACGTCGGAGCTTCCAGTGTCCGTTTCGTGGAGCTTGAAAGTCTGTGTTTCTGTTGCTGTGTCCGTCATGTTTTGTCCGTCTTTGGAACCGCCGCCTTGGCGGTTTGGTGCTTCCCGGCGCTCCGTATTTGGAGCCCCGGATGTTTCCCCTAGGGGGGAAGAGCGCCAATTCAACCATAGATTCGGCAGGATTCAACCCAAATCGACAGGCGATTCCCGAGGGACGCTTGTTTCTCGCAAACAGCGCGGCAAAAAGAAGGAATTCAGGGCGTTGCGGCTTTGCTCCGTTACGAGATCATCTGCGTGGGGGCTCCGGTTCACCGCCCAACCCGGTCAATTTTCTGATGTCGGCGCGATCCTGATCGCGATCGGCAGCCCTCTTCGACCTGATGAGATCCTCGCGACCGAGATAGCTGACGGGAATCCCTCCGATGTCGTCGGTCGCCCGATTCTCCCAACAGTCGTCAAAGACGAGTGACCCCACCGAGGTCAAAAAATCGAGCGCGACAGGCGGCACCCCCATCATGTATTGGGTTCCATGATTGGCGAAATCGCCTTCCTCGATATCGACGAGAGGCATCCCGAACTGGCGAAAGGCGGCCATCAGCTTCCGAGCATTGCGCGGATCCGGTTTGATCCAGAGATCCAGATCCTTGGTGAACCTTGGCTCAGAATGAAAAATGACCGCATAGCCGCCGACGATCAGGTAGTCAACGCCCTGCGCGTTTAACGCACGTAGCAAATCTTTGAAATCTGAGTTCATCAGGGTTTCGTTTTTTCAGTTCCCAAGCTTCGACGACCATCGCCCAAGCCGCGTTGACACGGTCGCTGCCGGACACCGCTTGCCATTGCTCGAGGTGGAGCCGCTCCATCTCTTGGAGCGAGCAGCACTTGCGCACCACCCAATGTGACCGGTCTTTCACCATAGCCAGACCCTACGATGCTTTCCGGTGCTCTACCAGCTTCAATCCGTCCAATCACCCCGCAGCCCTCTTCTATTGTATTAGGTCTGTCCCAAATTTTTGAATTTCACCGCTCCGGTTGGGGGCGCACCAACGGATCCACCCGCAGGTCGCGTAGTGTGCGAATCGCTCCCCACTGCGCGCCGCGCAGTGGCCGCGCCCCAGTCTCTCGACGAACGCCAAAGTGCTCCCGGTTGCGTTCGAAAAATGCATCGACGTAGGCCTTTCCTCCTAACACTGCGCCGTCGGTGAAATAGCGCACCCGACAGCGCAGAGCCGCCGCTAGTGGTAGCCGCCCGCCCTCACTCCATACTTGCTCGATCTGTGCCGCGCTGAAGCCGCGACGGCTTTGCTGATGTCCATCCGGAGTGTCGTCCCCGATGCGTTCCTCACCGTTGCCGAAGAGTAGTTTACGATACTCGGCGGACACCAGTCGCCACGGTGAACGCGCCTTGCCAGTCACTGCTGAGGCGAGCCCCGAGCGCGCGCCTTTGAACCCCGCCACCGCTGCCGCATAGCTGCACCAGCGGTAGTCTTGTGGCTCCTCCACCAGCCCGGCGCGTACTGGGTTCAGGTCGATGTAAGCAGCTACCGCTCGCAGTGCCTCGCCACTTTCAACCAGCACGCTTTTGAAGCGTCCCTCCCATAGTGTTCCGCGTCGTCCGTGGGTGATGTTGTAGGCGCCGGTCATCTTCATTTTGAGCTCTTTCATGAAGGCGGACAGATCGAAGAGGCGGGCGCGCACTCGGTCGGCGATCTCCGATAGCGCCTTCTCGCGACCGTTTTCGCGGTAGAGCTTTACCTGCCCGAGCAGCATCCGCGTGGAGTATTCGCCCTTGAGCACGCCGAGCCGCGCCAGCACGGCCTTGTCCGAACAGCGCGCCAGTGCCGCGTCCTTATCGGGAACTTCGAGCAGCAGGTGGATGTGGTTGCCCATGAAGCACCACGCCAGGCAGCGCAAGCCGCTGAAGCGCAATTGTTTGAAGAGAATCTTGCGAAAAGTCT
>QIKC01000068.1 GCA_003232855.1 Verrucomicrobiales bacterium | reverse complement strand
GGCGTGATGCTGATCGGGCCGGCGTTGGGACTGCGGCTGGATTGATGGCTCTTTTTTGATAGAACGATTATGAAGGAGGTGCCCGCGAATGGACGCGAATGGGCGCGAATTTTTATGAGGGGAGATGGTTTGGAGCGAGAGGGCTGAGCGGTGGTTGCGGGTTTGTTTGGACGCTCGCCCCTTAACAAGCTTTCGTTACGCTTTTGGTGCGGTCATGCCTGCTGGGTCGAGTGCTGCGGTGAGTTGGTCGGCGGTGATGCCGAGGGTGTCGAGTTGGGCGAAGCAGAGTTCGCGCACGGTTTTGCCGGTGGCGACGGATTCCTTGGCGATTTTGGCGGCGGGCTCGTAGCCGATCAGTGGCGCTAGGCTGGTGACCATCGATAGGGAGTATTCGATGAGTTCGGCGCAGCGCTCGGTGTTGGCCTCGATGCCGTCGATGCAGCGTTCGCGGAAGATGTCGCAGACGTTGGTTAGCAGGCGCACGGACTCGAGCACGGCTTTGGCCATGACGGGCATGAAGACGTTGAGTTCGAAGTGGCCGTTGGCGCCGCTCCAAGTGACGGTGGAGTTGTTGCCGAAGACGCGCGCGGCGACCATGGTGACGGCTTCGCACATAACCGGGTTGGTCTTGCCGGGCATGATGGAGGAGCCGGGCTGGGTGGCGGGTAGGCGGATTTCGCCGATGGCGCAACGTGGGCCGGAGCCGAGTAGGCGGATGTCGTTGGCGATTTTAAATAGGCTGGCGGCGATGGTGTTGAGTTGGCCATGGCATTCGACGAGCGAGTCCTTGGCCGCCTGCGCCTCGAAGTGATCATCGGCCTCGCGGAAGGGGATGCCGGTTTTCTCGGCGATGAGGGCGATGGCGCGGCTTGGAAAATCGGGGTGGCAGTTGAGGCCGGTGCCGACGGCGGTGCCGCCGAGCGCGAGTTCGCCGATGGTCTCGAGCGCTTTGTGGGTGCGTTCGACGGCGCGTTCGACCTGTTTGGCGTAGCCGCCGAATTCCTGTCCGAGGCGCACCGGGGTGGCGTCCATGAGGTGGGTGCGGCCGATTTTGAGCACTGCGTGAAACTCTTTCGCCTTGGCTTCGAGCGAGGTTTGGAGTTTGGTTAGTGCGGGCAGCAGGTCGTTTTGCAAAGCGACACCGGCGGCGATGTGCATGGCGCTGGGGAAGGTGTCGTTGGAGGATTGGCCCTGATTGACGTGGTCGTTGGGGTGGACGGGTTCTTTGGAGCCGATGGGCTTGCCGGCCAACTGCGAGCAGCGGTTGGCGATGACCTCGTTGGCGTTCATGTTGGTGGAGGTGCCGGAGCCGGTTTGGTAGACGTCGACCGGGAAGTGGGCGTCGAGCTTGCCCTCGTAGACCTCTAGGGCGGCGGTTTCGATTTGCTCGGCGAGCTCCTTATTGACGTGCCCTAGCTCGCCGTTGACCTTGGCGGCCGCCCATTTGATGAGGCCGTAGGCGTGGATGACGCCGGGTTCGACGGGTTCGCCGGAGACGGGGAAATTGAGGACAGCACGCTGGGTGCTGGCGCCGTAGAGGGCGTCGGAGGGAACCTCCATCTCGCCCATGGTATCGCGTTCGGTGCGGGTGCTCATGATTATTCCGCAGTAGTTAGCGGTGGGCGCGGTGTAGTCAAGGTCGGGCTTGATTTGCCGCCAAGTGGGCGGCGATCAAGAAAAACGATATCCTCGTCGAGTTCGACGACCCGTCAGTAATTGTCGGGGTAGTTGAAGCCGCTCCAGTGCCACATCTCGATTTCGGCGGCGTCGTTTTTTCCGAACGAGCGTATGCTGTAGTCGCCCATCAGCGCGTTGAGCCGATTGCGGTAGCGGAATTCGACGAAGCTGCCACCGGCTGTGGAAAGGTCGGTCGAAGCCTCACTCCAACTGATCGATGGATGACTGTGGGGGCTGGTTCCCTGCTGCGCGCCCTCGACGAGTAGCAGCGATTCGACGCGCTTTTCGATACTGCTGGTGCGTCGCCCCTGCTTTGGGTCGGGCTGGTCGTCGTAGTTGAAGCCGACCAGAGAATCGGTGGCGGAGTAGGTGTAGAGTAGGTCGTCGTTGGCGATGATCCCATTGCCGCTTTCATCACCCCAGGTGATCCCTGGCGAAATGAAAGATTCGAGTGGTGGGGCTTGCGCCAGCTCGGCGGCGGTGGCGTCATCGTTGAGCGCGATGATCAGTTCGGAGACCCAGTTGGTCAGCTGGGGGATCTGGGGAGCGCCTTCTAGGGCGGGCATGCGACCGTCATTGTCGCTCTCGTAGGCGGCGAGGGCGGCACCGATGGTTCGCAAATTAGCCGCCGATTTGGTGGAGTTGGCCTTCCTCTTTACTCCGTTGAAAATGGGGACGGAGATCGACGCGAGGATGGCGAGAATGACGATGACGACAAGCAGCTCGATTAGGGTGAATCCGGAGCGAGCCGATGCGTGGGGGTTTTGGGGGTTCATAGGGGGAGCTTAGCGGGTTCGCACGGCGTGGCAAGGGGTGAAGCGGGCGCGATCCGGGATTGCGCCCCGCCTCTGCCCCCCGTAGTCTGCCGCCCAGTTCCCTGTGCAACGTACCGCTGTCGTTAATATTGTCGGGCTCACCCGAGGCTTGATCGGAGAGCATACGCCCCATTTGGCGGCGTA
>QIKC01000350.1 GCA_003232855.1 Verrucomicrobiales bacterium | reverse complement strand
ATCTCCTGAGCGCTGATGAGAAAGGCGGCGCCGTTCTCAGGAAAATTATTCCAATCGTTGTCCAACGGAGTGCTCCAGAGCATGACGCGCCCATCGCCCAGTTCCTTCTCCACCACCACCGGCGCCTGCCCCGAATCCGTCAGCGCGGCCACGACCCGCGTCGCGCCCGCAGCGTCCTCCGCGTCGGCCACCTCGCAACGCCACCAACGAAAAACTTTTACCGCGTCCAGCAACTGCCGGTTGTCACCTTCGAAAAACCGAAACAACGGGTGGTTGGCGTCCTGCGGGTCGAACAGCGCCCAGGACTGCTCCTGCTCGTCCCCCTCGATCGCCACCAACCGCGCCGGCAGCAGGCCGGCGCCATCTTTGAATAACAATTCGTTGTAAACATCTTCATCAACTTGATCGCCGAGCAAGAACACCAGGCCGCCGCCGCCGCGCACCCATCCCTCCAGCGCGACGGAGCGCGCCTCGGTCACTCGATAGAGGTTCGCCACCACCACCACCTCGAAATCCGCGAGGTCGATGCTATCGAAATCGTTATCATCGACCACAGTCACCTCCACCCCCGAGCGCGCGGCGCCCTGCGGCGACAGCGCATTCTTCAGGAAAAAAGTCTCGCTCTGCCCGTAGACGCCCGACGGATCTCCATCCACCACCAACACGCGAATGCCGCTGACCACGCGGGCGGGGTAAAAGCGCATGTTATCGGCTAACAAAAGGTCGCCACCCCCGAGGTCGCCGGCCAGCGAGACCTCGACAGGCACCGGCTCCGGCGTCCCGCCATCGGCCTCTTCACCGCCGGTGAAGGTGTAAGTGAACGCCGCCACCGCCGTGCCACCGGCGACGATCTCCGGGATCTCCGCCTCGACCGGCAGCGTATCGCCCGCGGCGAAACGCACGACGACGTCGCGCGCATCGCGCGATCCGCGATTGCGCACCACCACCTCAAACTCGGCGGGCACGCCCGCGATCAACGCTTTGTCCAGCGGCTTCACCTCTTCGACCAGCAAATTTTCCTCGCCCTCGCCGCCCACATCCACCACATAGCATCCCGCCGCCAACTCCGAAATTCGCTTCAACGTCGCCACCACCGCCGTATCGGAACCGGCATCACCGGCGCCATCCCAATCGCGGCGACGCAGATCCGTCAACACATAGACCACGCGATTGAGGCTTGCGGAGTTCTCCGTGAAACTGCGCTCGACGTGCCGCAGCGCCGCCCTTGGCTTCGAGATTCTTAAACTCCTCCAGCAGCTCGCCCATCGAGGCCTCGGTCAAGGGCAGGCCATTGGGCGCGAAGCGCTCGGGATCGGTGGTGCGCACCACGGTGATAATGTCGTCGTCGCTGTCGTTGGCCAACGCCTCGACCCAGCTCTGCAAAACTGCCGCCGCCTCCTCGATCGATGTCCTGCCGTCGGCGATCGCCGCCATGCTCAGCGAATCGTCAAGGATGATCACCCGCTCGGTCTGCCCCGCTTTGAACAAACCGGCCGGATTGACATCGAGGAACGGCCGCGCCAGCAGCAGGCCGATCAGCGCCATCGCCAAGCACCGCAGCAGCAACAAAATAAGCTCTTCCAACTTCACCCGACGGCGGTTGATGCGCTGCGCCTGCACGAGAAAATCCATCGCCGCCCAATCGACGCGCTTAAAGCGGCGGCGGTTGAGCAAGTGGATAATAACCGGCGCGGCGATCGCGATGAGGCCACCGACGAACAGCAGCGGATTAACCAAAAAGCTAGACATGCCTAGTGCGCCCTCCCTTTCCGAATGTGGCGTTTGCGGAAGGCGAGGTAGCGCGACAGGAAGGCGTCGAGCGGTTCGCCGGTGTCGAGCAATGCGTAGTCGGCACCGAGGCGGTCGCAAATCTTGCGCACGTCCTTACGGAAACGGCCGACGATTTCCAGATACGTTTTGCGCAGCGCCCTCGGGTCAGCATGCACCTCATCGGTACTCTCCAGACCGACAAAGCGGGTGTTGTCCTCGAAGGGAAACTCCAGCTCGTCCTTGTCCATGACGTGAAACACCACCACCTCGTGCTTGCGCAGGCGAAACTGTTGCAGAGACGCGCGCAGGGTGTCGAGGTCGGTGAATAGGTCGGAAATGATCACCACCATGCCGCGCGCGTGAATCTGCGGCACCAGCTCTAGAAAAACGTTGCCAACATCGGTCTGATCATCTGGCTCGGTCTCGGCGAGCACGTGAACCATCTCCTTGAGATGGGCGAGCCGTGATTTCGGCGGCAGCACATCGCGCACCTCCGTATTGAAAGTAATCAGGCCGACCGCATCCCCTTGAGACTGGAGCAAGTGCGCCAGCGAAGCGCCCGCCGTCGCCGCGTAGTCGAACTTACGCCAGCCGGCACCCGCGTAGCCCATCGATTTGGAGCAGTCGATGATCAGCGTCGTTTTGAGATTCGTCTCCTCCTCGTACTGCTTGATATAAAGCCGGTCGGTCTTCGACCAGACCTTCCAGTCGATGTGCTTGATATCATCGCCCGGCGCGTACTCCCGGTGCGAGGCGAACTCGACAGCAAAGCCGTTGAACGGGCTCCGGTGCTGGCCATTGATAAAGCCCTCCACCACCACCCGCGCGCGCACGTCCAGCCGCTTGATCCGCTCGAGGACCTTCGGGTCGAGATAGTTGATAGCTTCTGTTGCGGGCATATCGACGGCGGGGCCGAAATCGATAGAGTCGCGTCCCTTCTACGCGGCGCTAAAGGCGGCGGCGAGTTCCGGCGCCATCTGGTCATCCTGGTGTTTTTCCGGAATCGCCTCGATCAATTTGTCGATCACCTTATCACTGGTGATGCCATTCGACTCGGCGTTGAAAGTAGTAATAATCCGATGCCGCAGCACCGGGTGAGCGATCGAGCGCAGGTCGGCCACCGTCGCGTGCGAGCGGCCGCACATGACCGCCTTCGCCTTCGCTCCCAGTAGCAAAAACTGCACCGCCCGCGGCCCGGCTCCCCAACTGAGCAGCTCGGGGATAAAATCGGGCACCCCCACTTCCTCGGTGACGCGCGTGGCGCGAACCAACCGCAGCGCGTAATGGATCACGTGCGGTGGCACCGGTACCCGGCGCACCAAGTTTTGAATTTTGAGGATGTCCTCGCCGCTGAGAATTTCGTTCACCGTCGCCACGTCACCGGAGGTAGTGGTGGCGGCGATTTTGTATTCCTCGTCATAGTTCGGGTAATCGACGAACACCTTGAACATGAAGCGATCCTGCTGCGCCTCGGGAAGCGTGTAGGTGCCCTCCTGCTCGATCGGGTTCTGCGTCGCCAAGACAAAAAACGGGTTGGGCAGCGTATGGCGGATCATCCCGACGGTCACCTGCCGCTCCTGCATCGACTCCAACAACGCCGCCTGAGTCTTCGGCGGCGTGCGGTTGATCTCGTCTGCGAGCACGATATTGGCGAAAATCGGGCCATTGAGGAACTTGAATTCGCGAGTGCCCGAAACCTTGTCCTCCTGGATCACCTCGGTGCCAGTGATGTCGGAAGGCATCAGATCCGGCGTGAACTGAATACGATTAAAGTCGAGCTGCAAAGACTTCGACAACGTACTGACCATCAAGGTCTTAGCCAAACCCGGAACCCCTTCCAACAAACAGTGTCCACGGGAGAAAATCGCGATCAGCAACTGGTCGATCACCTCATCCTGACCGACGATCACCTTGGCCAACTCCTGACGAATATCGGCAGTCGCCGCTTTGGAAGTCTGAAGAGCTTCGAGCTCATTTTCAGTAAAATCAGCGGAGATCAGACATGGGATTTTTGATAAAGGTTGTAATAACTGGAGAACGATACCGGCAACGCCCAGCCTTGCCAGAAAATTAGGCAAACTCCACGCGCTAATCTTTGAACGCCAACTGCCAACCGACGTTCAAAAAGCCCACCGCTCAAGGATTCAGCGCCACTCAGGCGGCTTCCTGTCTTGAGAATTAAGGAGAGGATGCGGCCGCGTCCCGAGGAGGCGATCCGGCGAATATCCGAAAACCCGCCCGACGACGAAGCTGCCGAGCTAACGCCCTCGAAGCTCGTGGCGCGCAGGCCAGCAACGGAAAATTCCAAATTAGGGATCACGATGATCGAGCTGCATGTCATCGATCCAGATTTCGGAGGCGAGCTTGGGCGGACAGATGAAGCCGATCCAGGTATTTTCTTTCCACTCGGAGGAATGATTGGGCAAATTCTTGATGATGCGGGTAGCGCTGCCGGGCAGAGCGAGTTCGATTTGCCACTGTCCGGCGCGGTCGGCGAGCGAGGCGCTGATGTCGATGGTGATCCAGGTGTCTACCGGTAGATCGATGGGCGGTTGCCCGGGCAGGATGA
>QIKC01000028.1 GCA_003232855.1 Verrucomicrobiales bacterium | reverse complement strand
AAAAACGGCCCCTCACTCCAAAGACGCAGCACCGGCGGCGCAGCCGTCCTCCAAAAATTCCGTTAATTCCGTTAATTCTGTCAAAAAATCCGTCGACAGCTTTAAATCACAGAACCCAAAAAAAATATCAGGAAGCACCTCAATGATCCCGAAAAAAAGCCCCTTCCCTTCGGACAATCGCTCAATAAATCGGATAGCCGATCACATCATCACCCGGCTCGATCATGAGCCCGGGGGAGAGCTTCGTGATGTCGATGTTAGCGACCGACTCGCGTTCGTTCTCGACACTGGATATTTCGATTTCGGCGACGATGAACGCCTTGCGCCGGACGTTAAAGCGGGCGCCCTGCTCGATCCCGTCGCCCGAACCGGCGCCGATGACCACAAAACCGAGATCTTGGTTCACGTGCATGACCTTGCCGACCGAAGCCGCGTCGCGGATTTTCTTCTGCAACGGGCTCATCGTCTGGTCGAGTTGCTCATCCTGGACACGCACCTTTTCCGCGATGGTCGATTGCAGTTGGCGACGTTCGGCCTCCTGCACCTCGAATTCGGCCGATGCGCTGGCAGCGGTGTTCGCCATCTCCCGGCGTAAGGCGGCGAGCTGCTCGTCGCTCTTGCGCCGATCGTCCTCCATGCGACGCTCCATCGCCGCTAACCGGCTATCGTCGCGATCTTTCTGGTCGTTCTGAATCTGCTGCTGCAGGGCAACGATTTGCTCATTACTTTTCGACGCATTGCTAATGCCGAAGGCCAGCGCACCGAGTATCAAGACGATCGTCCCACCGAGGGCGGCCTTTGTGAGGTTGTCCATTTTTCTTCGCGGGGGGGTATTCGGTGTGTTCGAGATGCGCGCACGCTAACCTTCGAAATCCGAGATTCAATGGGAATCGGACGTGTCCTCTAGCCGTGCTTCTAGGGCGGCTAGCCGCTTAAACACCCGATCCAAGCGCGTAACCCAGACATGCTCGCGCAAGACATCCCGTGCCGGGCGCGCCGGCATCCCGTAGCAAACCTGATCCGCCGGCACGTCCTTTGTCACCCCACTCTTGGCCATTATTACCGAATTCGCCCCGATGACGCGATGATCCACCACACCGACCTGTCCGGCCAGCACCGCTCCGTCACCAATCTTCGAACTCCCAGCCAGCCCGACCTGCGCACACAGCAGCACGTCTTTGCCGACCCGATTTCCATGGCCGATTTGAACTAAATTGTCGATCTTGGTGCCACGCTCGATAACCGTTTCCCCGAGCGTCGCCCGATCGATCGCCGTGCAGGCTCCAACCTCCACGTCGTCCTCGATCCGCAGTCGCCCCAGCGATTCGATCCGCTCCAGACGCTGGCTCCCGCCACCGGAAATAGCCCGCACTTCACGTGCTGCCTCCGCACTGTTAGGCTGCGCCGAATCGAAGGCGAACCCGTCTCCGCCTAACGAAGCATTGGCATGAACGATCACTCGCTTGCCGATCTGCACGCGATGCCCGACATAAACCCCGGGATAGAAAAGGCAATCCTCACCGATTTCGGCTTGCTCACAGATCGAGGCATTTGCCATCACGACGCTGCGGTCGCCGATCTTTACCCCCTCGCCGATCCAAACACCCGCAGCGATCGAAACGTCCTCGCCGAGCACCACGCCGTCTTCGATGACCGCAGACGGATGCACCCCCGCTACAGGCTGAGAGCGCTGCCGGAACATCGGGCTGAGACAGGCCAGCGCATAACGCGGGCGATCCACCAGCAGATAAGCCGTCAGCCCGTCCAAAACGGCGCCGCTTTCGGGGGCGTCCGCCAATTGGCGCTCGATCACCGCACAGGAGAACTTCCCCCCACCGGCCTTCAGCAAGCCGAGCGCCCCCTTCCCCATCAACAGGCACAAATCGTGGGGGCCGCGAACCTCCGCCGGATGCACCAGCCGATCCACCCGATGCCCCGCATCCCCGTGTATCTGGCTATCCGGCACCCGGCTAACCAGATCCGACATCGTGAGAGAAGATATGTTCGAACCCATTTTGCGGGGATAATACCCTACTCTCAATAGATCTCAACCGTAGCGGAGGTTTGCAACCTCCTTCCTAAATAGCTCCCGAAGCAGACGGTTGCAAACCGTCGCTACCCTATCCACAAAATTTGCCCGCCCGATCAGTGAGCCTCCAACCAATTACTGCCGGTGCCGGTATCGACCACCACTGGCACCGCCAGGGGAAGCGCCCCCACCATGGCTTCGACCACCAAAGCCGGGAGCTCGTCCGCCTCTTCGCGATGCATATCGAACACCAGCTCGTCGTGCACTTGCAAAATCATCTTGCTGCGCAGGCCACGCTCACGCAGCGCCGTATCGACCCGCACCATGGCCAGCTTGATCATATCCGCCGCACTGCCCTGAATCGGAGTATTGATGGCGGTGCGCTCGGCAGCGCCGACAATCATTTTGTTAGAAGAACCGATATCACGCAGGTAGCGGCGGCGACCGGTGACCGTCTCGACATACCCCTGCTCCTTCGCCTCCGCCACGGTGCGCTCCATGTATTGTTTCACCCCGGGATACTGCTCGAACGAAATAGGCCTCGATGATACCCGCCGCCTCGCTGCGCGGAATCCCCAGTCGCCGCGACAAACCGAAGGCCGAGATACCGAAAATAATACCAAAGTTCACCATCTTCGCACTGCGGCGCATCTCAGAAGTCACGTCGTCCAAAGCAACGCCGTACACCTTCGCCGCGGTCGCCGTATGGATATCCAATCCCGCCTCGAAGGCCTCTCTCATTCCGACATCACCGCTAATGGACGCCATCACCCGCAACTCGATTTGCG
>QIKC01000362.1 GCA_003232855.1 Verrucomicrobiales bacterium | reverse complement strand
TCGATCCGATGGTGAACGAGCAGTTGGTGGTCGAGTTCTACTCTCGCTAACGAACAAATTATCCTTTCGATAAAAAGGCGGCGGCTCTTGTGTATTCAAGGATCGTCGCCTTTCGCGTTCGCTGTCAGGTTTTTACCCGTGGCTGACGCTTCTAGCGGCAGTTCTGAAGGCGTGTTTTTAAAGAACGAGGCCGAATATTCTGAATTCTCTTGTCGCGCCGCGAACGATATGAAAAAAGGAGTTGCGTGCTGTGCGCTAGGCACTGAAGTCAGGGGGAAGGAGTTCAAAAATGATGAATGGTAACGAAGAGCATTGGGGAATCGAGACGCGTTCTGTCCACTTGGGCGGCGGCTACCGGGAGGAGACTGGGGCGGTGGTTCCGCCGGCCTATCTGACGTCGACTTTCGAGAGCGGGAATCCCGGCGGGTTTGATTATACGCGCTCGGGTAACCCGAATTTTAGGAATCTCGAGGAGACGCTCGCCGGGCTCGAGGGTGCGCTGCGGACGACGGTGTTCGCCAGCGGTGTGTCGGCGATCACGGCGGTGGTCTCGACGCTCTCCTCCGGGGATCGCGTCGTCGCCGAGGAAAATATCTACGGCTGTACGTTCCGACTTTTTGATCAAGTGTTCGGCAAGTTCGGCATCGAAATCGAGTATCTTGATCTCAGCGTCGCGGAGAATATCGAATCGATTGGGCGTCGTTCGCCGAAACTCGTGTGGATCGAATCGCCGACCAACCCACTGTTAAAGGTGATCGATATTTCCGCCGTCGCCGATGCGACTCATGCCGGGGGTGGTGAATTGGTGGTGGATAATACTTTTGCATCGAGCTGTCTGCAGCGGCCGTTGGCGCTCGGCGCCGACATCTCTTTGTTGAGCACCACCAAGTACAGCAACGGCCACTCGGACGCGCTGGGCGGGGCGGTTTGCTGTGCATCGGACGAGTGGGGGGACAAGATGGTGTTCGCGCAGAAGGCGCTCGGCCTGCAACCCTCGCCTTTCGACTGCTGGCTGATCCAGCGAGGGCTCAAGACTCAACCGCTGCGCATGCAGCGGCATTGCGACAATGCGCTGGCGCTGGCCACTTTTCTCGAAACGGAGTCGGGGGCGTTGGCGGTGCGCTATCCGTTTTTGCCATCGCATCCGCAGCACGATCTGGCTCGGCGTCAGATGTCGGGTGGATCGGGCATCGTCACTGCCGATTTTGGTATGAGTTTGGAGCAGACCGTGGCGTTTCTCGACTCGTTGCAGCTGTTCACCCGCGCCGAAAGCCTCGGTGGGGTCGAGTCGTTGAGTTGTCATCCGGCGTCGATGACTCACGCGTCGGTGCCGAAGCCGGTGCGGGAGAAGGTGGGCATTACCGATTCGCTAGTGCGCTTCTCGGTCGGGGTCGAAACCGTCTCCGATCTGATCGCCGATCTTCGTCAAGGTTTGGACAAAGTTCGTCAATAGCCCGTTTGCTAAGCGCGGGCGGACATGGGAAGTTGAGCAATGCGTGATGTGATGCTAGACCCGCCGTGGCGGGGGGAGGATCTCGGCGAGCCGATCCCGGACTCGCCGCACGCGGTTTCCGTCGCGCTGCCGCAGTGGGCGCAGGTGATCGGCTACGAGGAGGGCGACCCGGAGGTGCTCGAGCGACTGCGTACGGGCTACCCTCGGTTTTTTGTTCCGCGTGTGGTGCGGGAGTTGGAGGCAAAAATTTTGGTGGAGCTGGGGACTGGCGTTGGCGAGAGCTGTTCGATTTATCCCTGTGCGCGTACCGCCGAGCGCTGTGCTGAGTACATCCGCGCTCGCCATGATGGCTGGCCGGTGCGCGTCGTTTCGGTTTTCGCGGGAGCTGCGGGAGCCGTGATCTATCCGGTGGAGGTGGCCGGGACTGCGGCGGACTACTGGCGTTACTGTGGTGAAGGGGTGAGCAGTCGCCAGGCGGCGGCGCTGTTGGCGGGGGAGGCCAATGTCGAAGGGGCGGGTGCCAAGGCGAGGCTGGGCCTGCGCAAAATGATCGCCGGGCATACCGGGCAGGCGGTGGATGACGTTTTTTTGTTTCCTTCTGGGATGGCTGCGGTGGCTGCGGTGCAGCGGGCGATCACCAGTCGTTCGCCGTCGCGCCGTTCGGTGCAGTTCGATTTTCCCTATGTCGATGTCTTGCGTGTGCAGCGCGAGTTCGGTCATGGCGTCGCCTTTTTTCCATCCGGGGACGCGGCGGCACTGACGGAGCTGGCGGCGATGGTCGAGGCGGGCGAGCCGCCCTCGGGCGTCTATTGCGAGGTTCCCAGTAACCCGTTGCTGCGCAGCGCCGACCTCGTAGCGATTTCCGCGATCACGCGAGAGGCGGGGGTGCCGTTAATCGTCGATGACACGGTGGCGACCAATCAAAACGTCGACGTGTTCCGTTTTGCGGATCTGGTGACGACGAGCCTAACCAAGTGCTATTCAGGGGCGGGCGATGTGCTCGCCGGGGCGGTCACGATCAATGGGCAGTCGCCGCTGGCGGCAGAGTTAAGGCGGGCGATCGCTGCCGAATCGGACGATAATCTGTGGCTGGGCGACGCTCAGGCTGCCAACGCCGCCGATTTTCCACAGAGGGTCGCGGCGATCAACCGAAGTACGCCGCAGCTCGTCGAGTGGTTAAAGGGGCACGAGGAAGTCGAGCAGGTGTGGTATCCCACGGAGGAGACATCGGATTGTTACGAGGCGGTGCGGCGTCCGGGCGGGGGCTACGGTGGGTTGTTCTCCTTCCTTCTGCGCCGTGCGAGCGAGCGCGCCCCGGCCTTTTATGACGCCTTGAGGATTTGCAAGGGGCCGAGCCTGGGGTCGAACTTCAGCCTAGTGTGTCCCTATACGCTGCTGGCGCACTACCAGGAGTTGGACTGGTGCGCGGATTTGGGGGTCTCTCGCTGGTTGATTCGCGTCAGCGTTGGTCTGGAGCCAGTCGCCGATCTGAAGGCGCGTTTTGAGGACGCGTTTCGGGCGGCTTTGAAGGCGTAGCATCCGTTCAGCCTTTCACGTCGTAGCAATAGATCAGATCCTGATCGCGCAGGTAGAGCTTGCCGCCGATGACCACGGGGTGCGTCCAGATTCGTCCTTGGTCGGCGCGGATGTCGCTTTGCGGGGTCAACTTGAAGCGTCCCTTCTCGTTCCATCCATCGCTACTCGCTTCGATCAGAGCCACGGTTCCCTCTTTTTCGCCGAGGCAGTAGAGCATGCCATCGGCGTAGCCGATCGCACCTTTGCCGACGCCTTTGTGGCTCCAAATTTCTTCGCCGGTCATGAAGTTTTGGCATTTCCACCCGCCTTTGTCTGAGTGGCCGTAGAGGTGTTCGCCAACCAAAAGAACGCCGCCGTGGTGGTTGACCATGACTTTGTTTTGGTAGACGTCTTCCACCTTATCGCCGCCGCCGAGTTTGATGAGTTTGCAACCAACTCCGTAGCCGCTGGTGATATAGACGTGGCCGTCTTTGTAAATCGGGGTCGGGATCACTGCGGTTTTTCCACCCCAGTTCGAGCGCCATAGCAAAGCCCCATCGTCTGCGGCGACTGCGGCGACGGACTTCGAGAACAGTTGCATGTATTGGCGCTTTCCGTCGTGCTCGATCGGGACGAGCGAGGCGTATTGCGCGTCGTCGGTGAGGTCGGCGCTCTGCCAAATTTTCTTGCCACTCATTTTGTCGAGGGCGACGATGGCGCCCTGTTTTCCGCCCGGGGTGAACACCACTTTGTCGCCATCGATCAGGACGGATTCGGTGTAACCCCAGTTCGGAATTTTGCCGCCGAATTCTTTTTCGATATTGACGGACCAGAGTTTTTTGCCATCGGAGAATTGCGCGCAAATGAGTGTGCCTTTGCCGGTGAGGGCGTAAACACGGTCGCCATCGACCGTCGGAGTCCCGCGCGGGCCGTCGCCCCAGTTGTTGCGCAGGAGGGTGGTGATCTCGGAGGCCCAAAGTTCTTCGCCGGTGTTGGCGTCGAGGGCGATGAGATACACGATCGCGTCTCGGGAGCCCATGGTGAACAGTTTTCCGTCGGCGATCGCCGGGCCGCTGTAGCCTTTGCCCGCATCACGGTAGACCCACAATTGCTCCGGGCCGTCCTTGGGCCATCGTTTCAGCAGACCCGTGTCTGGCGAGCGGGCGCTGAAATCGGCGCCCCGCCAGCGCGGCCAGTCGGAATTGCCGCCGGTGTTCTCACCTTTCGCCGCAGGCTGTGCGGCGCTCTCTTTGAGAAATTCCTGATCCGCTTTGCTGAGGAGTGCGGTGTCGAAGGTGAGAAGGTCGCCATCGCTGCGGCGGATGGTGACTTGGTCGGCTTCGACTTCGACCAGCTCGCCACGGAAGGTTTTGGTGCCGTCGGCGCTGGTCCAATCTCGGGCGTTGGCGTTGGGCGTGATTGTTAGAGTGGCGAGGATGATGAGAGTCAGGAGGGATTTCATGGGAGGTATTGTTGCGGG
>QIKC01000330.1 GCA_003232855.1 Verrucomicrobiales bacterium | reverse complement strand
CAAACCGCCGATTACGCGGATTAACACCGATTTATTGGAGGCTTCCGCCGCTTTTTTCAAATTCGCGTTCATCTGCGTAATCGGCGGTTTCTTGCCTCCGCAATCCGATAGTTTAGATTTGTCGTAAGAATAGTAATTAAAGTAATTTTCATGATTTAAGTGGGAGGGTCGATATATACGGGTAAATTAAAATAATCAGATAATTAGAAATTAACCATAGATTTTGTAGCGAAATGAGTATAGATTTGAGAATAACTGCGCAAAATTGATTCAAATGAGACTTAGAAACAAGAATTCCGCGATTTCGCGAGGCCTTGCTTGCTTTGGGCTATGCCTAGGAATTTTCGTGTCGTGCCCTGATGGGGTGCGGGCGCAAGAGGGGGGCGAAATGGTTGCTGACTCGATGGCTCCGCCACTGCTCGATCTGTCGGTGGCGGCGCAGGAGTCTGCTGGTTCTGTGATTGGTGGGGAGGCGGTTGACCCGCCGCTGCCCGATGTGGTCTCGGTCGGAGAGGACGCCGACTTCGCTGCGAGCGATGGCGGTTTGTTGGTGCCTCCAGATTTGGCTCTCAATTTGGATTCGACAGCGGGCGAGGGTGTTGAACGTGAGCAGCGGTGGGAGGAGATGTTCCGAGGCGAGCCGGTTTCGCGGCCGCGTGGCGGCGGTTTTTTCTCGCGTGTGCGGGTGGACGTCGATATCGCCGTTGAGGTGCTCTACGACGACAACGTTCTTTTTGCGCGGCCGGGTGAAGAGGTTGCGGATATCGTTTTTCGCTTTCGTCCGGGCTTGGTTTTGGCGTTCGGTGACGCGGAGGTTCGCGAGGCGTCGTTTCTTCAATTGAGCTACCGGCCGACGGGATCGGTGTTTGTTGATCTGAGTAGTGAGAACAGTTTTGATCACGATATCGCTGCGGTCTTTGGCCATCGCGGGCCGAAGTTGAAGACGACCTTTGATGCTTCCTATCGGACGATCACCGAGGCGACGATCGATGTTAGCGCGCGCACTCAGCGGCAAATTTTCGATACGGGTTTGCTGATGGAGTATGCGCTCGGCGCGAAAACCGGATTGCGTGGGGATGCGGGCTACGTTGTGGAGAATTTCGATATGTTCGCGGGTAGTGAGGAGTGGCAGGCAGACCTCTATTTGACCTATGCTGGGGGCGGAAAAAGTGTGGTGGGTATCGGATATGGGGGTGGCGAGCTGCGACCGGAGGGCGGTCGCGACCAACGCTATCAGCGCGCCTTGTTGCGCACGGACTGGCGGGTGACAGAAAAATTCGTGCTCGCCGCTTGGGGCGGCGCCGACTTTCGCCGTACCGGCGCAGAGCAGGAGACGACGGGGGTTTTCGGTGTGGAGTTCGGCGGCAGGGTGCGTGCGGGGACGGGTTTGAGGTTGAGCCTGCAGCGTGGCATCGAGGCGTCCGCTCTTCAGCAGAGCGAGAGCTTCGTTCGCACGGTCTTTGTCGTCGGGGTCGATCAACGTTTGGGGCGGCGGTTCACGGCGCTGCTGGATGTGGGATTTGAGATTAACGATTACGCAACCGACGGTGAAGAGGCGGTCGAGAGGGCTGACGAATCGTGGTTCGTTCGTCCCGGAATCCGCTATCAATTTCGGGAAAATCTGAGCGCAGAAATTTATTACGCATACCGCGAAAACGCCTCTTCGATCGATCTGTTCGACTTCAAGAAAAACCAAATTGGCGCTTCGATGCGCTATGATTTCTAACAAAGTAAAAGCAATATAGATATGATATTTTCCCCTCGGATTCCCACGATGAGCTCTCTCGCCCGTGTCCTGTGTATCGCGTTTGCGGTCTTGTGCCCGGTTGGTGGCGCGCTGGCAGACAACTACCGCATGTCGCCTAACGATCTGGTGGCGCTCAGCGTCTATCAGGAGAAGGATTTTACTGCGAGCTATCGGGTATCGGCCGACGGCTCGATTGGCGTGCCTTTGATCGGGACGGTCAAGGTGGGTGGAATGACGATGAGGCAGGCGTCTGCGGCCATCCGCGCCATGCTTCTGGACGGCTACCTGGTGAACCCGCAGGTGACTTTGCGGGTGGTGGAGTATGCGAAGATGCGCTTCACGGTGCTCGGGCAGGTGACGACGCCGCAGTCGATCAGTGTGCCGGCGAACGAGAAGCTGACCCTGTTGCAGGCGATCGGGATGGCGGGCGGAGCGACGCGGCTCGCCAACCAGCGTAAGGTGACGGTGAAGCGGAAGATCGGCGGTGGGGTGGAGATGCTACGGATTGATGTGAAGAAGATGGCTCGCGACGGAGAAGCGGCACCGTTTTTCATCGAGGACGGTGACATTATTACGGTTCACGAATCGTTTTTTTAGATCGAAAATTACCTAGAATAACCAGAATTTAGTATGAACGAAAATTACCCAATCACCGCGATCCCCGAGGGGCAGCGACAGCAAATGAACATCGTACCGGGGGCGGACGGCCAGCCTCCGGCGAGCCCGGGGGCGAGCATCGACATCGCCGCGATCGTGGCAGCTTTCCGGCGCCGCTGGTGGCTGGTCGCGCTTTGTGCCCTGATCTTGCTGATTTCCCGCATCGATCCGGTGTACCATTCGCACGCCAGTGTCGAAGTGGGGCAGGGGAAGTTGAAGGTTTTGGAGTTTACCGAGATCAACCCGGAGGATCTGAGCGATCTCGAAATGTTGAAGACGATCGAGCAGACTTTCGCGAGTAGCTCGCTGTTGTTGCGGGTGGCGGAGGCTTGCGATCTGAGGAGTATGTCGGATTTTATCCACTTCGATGGCGAGCCGTATAGCGATGCTGATATGGTTTATGTCCTTGGTGAGATGATCACGGTGGGTTTACGACGCGGCACGCGGTTGATCGATATCAGTGTAAAGGATACCGATCCTGAGCGGGCAAAATTGCTCGCCGAGACCATGATCAGCGAGTTCGACCGCTGGGAGATGGAGCAGGCTTTGAGTGTCAGTGAGGATGTGAATAAGTCGCTGGGTGTCCAGACGGTGCGCTTGCAGGAACAGCTCGATGCTTCGCAGGCGAAGATGGTCGCCTACAGGGAGGCGAACAATACGCTGCGACTAGAGGGCAAGGAGCTGGTTTTGGGCGATGAGGAGAAGGCATTGAACGCGGAGCTGGCGAAGACCAAGGGCGAGCGCTTGCGCTTGCAGGCGGATTTGGCGAGGATCGGCGGTTTGGGGGAGGTTTCCACGGAGGAAGCGCTGTCCCTGCCATCGGTCGCGGCACGCCCGGAGTTGGTGGCTTTGCGCGCTTTGGTCAGCACCGAAGAGAGCAAATTCGAGACGGTCAAACAGCGTTATCGACACAAGCATCCGGTTTATATCGAGGTGAGCAGTGCGCTGGCCGGATTGAAGGCATCGCTGGCACGCGAGGCGCAGTTGGCGGCGCTCGGGTTACAGAACACCAAGCGTTCGCTGGAGGACAAGGAGGAATCGTTGCTGGTGGAGTTGAGCCGTCAGCATGGGGAATTGCTGGAGCTGCAGCGGGCGTTGGTGCCTTACAAGGCGTTGGCGCGCGAGGTGGCGGCCGATCGGGAGCTTTATGAGAACGTCCGCAAGCGGCAGAAGGAAGCGCTCGCCGCGAGCGCGGTTGAGCGCGGTGCGATCACGCTAACGGAGGCGGCGATGGTCTCTTCCCATCCTTTCTGGCCGCGGAGAAATTTGTTGCTGGCGCTCGGCCTCGTGGCCGGGGTTGCGCTCGGCATCATGTTGGTATTGGCCGGGGAGGTGTTTGATCGCAGCTTCCGATCGGCAGCGCAGGCGGAGCGGGTGCTGGGGATGCCGGTACTGGCATCGTTGCCGAAGGCGGGGAGTGGCCGGGCGATCGGGTTCGATCCCGACGGTACGGGTTGCGAGGCGTTTCGTTCGCTGCGGACAGCGCTAAATATCGTGGGCAAGGGGGCGTACGCGCGCACCTTCGTTTTCGTTAGTGCTAGGCCGGGCGAGGGAGCATCCGAATGTGCGGCGAACTGTGCTGCGGCCTTTGCCCGCCAGGGGCATCGCACTTTGGTGATCGACGCAAACCTGGGCGATCCTTCGATCGACACCATCATCGGTGGGTGCAGTGTCTCCGGGGGGCTGGCGCAGTATTTGGCGGGTTCTGACGAGGCTGGGCAAGTGGTCAATTCGACACCGGTGGAGAATTTGTATCTGTTGGCGGCGGGCGACGATTCTGAACTTTCTTCGGGGCTGCTGGCCAACGGGCTCCTCGGGGGTTTGATCGAAGAGTCGAAGACGTGGTTCCATCGGATTGTGATCAGCGCTCCGCCGCTGGACGGCATGAGCGATGGGCTCATCGTTGCCCGCGACGCGGATTCGGTTTGCCTGTTGGTCGAAGCGGGGGTGACTCCGCGTCGGCGTCGGCGCG
>QIKC01000022.1 GCA_003232855.1 Verrucomicrobiales bacterium | reverse complement strand
AAATACGCCCGCTACATCCCCCATTGGGCCTCCTGAATCTTATTTTCGCCTATTTTCGTTCATTTGCATTTCACGCACTTTCCTCAATCCCACACCCCCGGATTTTCCCGTAGAATCAACGATTTTCCACTCTTTCATCCCCGAATCTTATTTTCCTTCATTTGCACTTCGCCTCAAAACCGCGCCAATCTGACCCACTTTCATGCCCAATATCTCATCCATCGTCAAAAACGTCCGCAACATCATGCGGCAGGATCGCGGCGTCTCCGGCGACGCCCAGCGGCTTGTGCCAGGTAATTTCTAAACATCGGCGCCGACTTCTACCCCAATGAAAAAATTGCTTAATATCCTTGTCGCCACCGCCCTGCTGACCAGCCTGAGCGCTGCGACCAAACCCAATATTCTGTTCATCTTTGCGGACGACCAGTGCTATAAAACCATCGCGGCTCTCAACAATAGCGAGATCGAAACCCCCCATCTCGACAGCCTAGTCGCCCGTGGCACCACCTTCACCCACGCCTATAATATGGGCGGCTACTACGGTGCCGTCTGCGTCGCCAGCCGCACCATGCTGGTCACCGGAAAACACCTCTGGCACGCGAAGAATTCCGAAAAAGACCTCAAAGACAACCTCGACGGAAAACTCTGGCCACAGCTGATGGCGAAGTCTGGATACGACACCTACTTCACCGGCAAATGGCACATCAAGGCCGATGCCGCGCATGTTTTTCACACCGCCCGAAACATCCGCAGCGGCA
Organism: Verrucomicrobiales bacterium; assembly: GCA_003232855.1. GTDB lineage: Bacteria > Verrucomicrobiota > Verrucomicrobiia > Verrucomicrobiales > DEV007 > SZUA-55. Next base: position 1,900 of record QIKC01000022.1, on the reverse strand, counting down.
TGCCCAAGCAGACCCCTGCAGGCTACGGTCGACCACGCGCCGATGGCTCTGACCCCTGGGATCCCAGCGACCCAAAGTTCGGCGGCTTCTGGGCCGGCGGCAAACACTGGAGCGAGGTGGTCGCCGACGACGCCACCGACTACCTCGATACCGCACGGGAGAGCGACAAGCCCTTCTTCATGTACATCGCCTTCAACGCCCCGCACGACCCACGCCAAGCGCCGAAGAAATATGTCGATAAATACCCCGCCGGAAAAATCGCGCTCCCCCCCAGCTTCCTACCGGAATACCCATGGAAGGATGACATCGGCTGCAGCGAAGAGTTACGCGACGAAAAACTCGCCCCCTTCCCCCGCACCGAACACTCCGTGCAGGTGAACCGCCGAGAATACTACGCTATCATCTCCCACATGGACACGCAGATCGGACGCATCCTAGCGCACCTCGAGAAGACCGGGCAATCCGAGAACACCTACATCTTCTTCACCGCCGACCACGGCCTATCCGTCGGCCACCACGGACTGCTCGGGAAACAGAGCCTCTTCGACCACAGCGTTCGCGTGCCGTTTATCGCCGTGGGACCGGGCATCACCGCCAGCGCGCAGAACGCGTCGCCGATCTACCTGCAGGACGTCATGCCAACATCCCTTGAACTCGCCGGGGCGGCACACTCCGATCAGATCCAGTTCGAAAGCCTCCTGCCGATGCTCAAAGACAATAAACCCGGCGGTCTGAAAGCAGTCTATGGAGCCTACATCGACTTCCAACGTTCCGTTACCGCCGACGGCCACAAACTGCTGCTCTTCCCGAAGATCAAAAAAGTGCAACTCTTCGATATGCGCGCCGACCCGGAGGAGATGCACGATATCTCTGCTCGCCCGGGCGCGACCGCCACCATGAAGACGCTCTTTGGAAAACTGCTGGAACTACAAAAACAAGCCGGCGACTCCCTCGACCTCAAACCTCTCTACCCCGATCTCCGGTGATCAATCATCAGTAGACAGACAGAAGCAGTGCCAGGTACTTTCGAAACAATCGCCCGAACCTATCTTTGGGGTTGTTTGTCTGCCCAGCATAAGACCGATGTCCAGATACCGCGCCCATGCGGATCAGTCCACGTATCGTGATCCAACGTTAGTCGGTAGCGCTCCAGAAATGACTCTTCTGATGAGGGCTCTATGATTTTGGTGTTATGGCGTTCGCTATCTGCAAAGACGATCGCGACAAGAAGGTTGATGTCCCGTGACCGACCATGCCTCTCCTCCTTGACCCGCCTGCATACCGATTTCTTTAGGTCAGACGATGTGTCCTCCCATTTTTTCCCGTGATGTCGGTCGAGCTGATACGAATTACCATACGGACGAACTTTCGTATGAGCCACGTCTAAGAATCGAACCGAAGCCGAGTAGCCCTCATATTCGAACCCGATTGAGTCACCCCAGCCCTCCTTCCCATCGACCCCTAGTTTTCTACATAGATCGAACTCCTCATGTTCCCCGCCGAAGATATGGTGATGTGGAACATGACGCTTTCCTTTCGAGAGGAGATCCGGCAGCGAATAGATTCCGCCTGCGCTGTGACTATGGTCAAAGTCGCGGATAGCCCGCACGACTTCTGCACAAAGAAATTTCATGACCTAACGGTTGGGTGCTACGACAGGCGACCTGATAGTGCGCTCTATATTCAAGGTTCCGGGATAGGGACGCCTGGCCAGAGGCCAGACGACGCCCCCCATAGATCCGGGCGAGCGCGATTGACGCATCCGGTTCCTCAGGGTTGTGGTTTCGTTACAGCTTGGAGTGAACAACTCTTACGGGGGTTAGGGGGAACACTCGCAGCACCGCATTGAACCGTTTCCAGTTCGGGCTGTTACCGCGGTTGCGCCGCACGAGCCACTTCC
>QIKC01000133.1 GCA_003232855.1 Verrucomicrobiales bacterium | reverse complement strand
TCGTCGGGTGACCGAGCACGGCATCGGCATAGTCGCCGTTCGCCAGGGACTCGCGAAATTCGCCTTCTAGGGCGAGCACCAGCGGCGCGATTTTGGCGATGGCGCTATCGCCGCGCTCCGGGGTCGAGCCGTGCGCGGCTCGACCCCGCGCTGTGATTTCCAGCCAGAGCGTGCCCTTGTGTTTGTGGACGATGTCGCAGCTGGTCGGCTCGCCGATTAGGGCGAAGGCGTATTCGCCCCGGTGGTTTTTCGCAAAATGGCTTTTTCGCAAAATGGCGCGATCCGGGTTGCCCGGTTTCCTCGCCCATGAAGCCGACGAAGGTCACGCCGATGTCGAGCGCGGCGATGCGTTCGGTGCCCAGCCCACGCAATGCCCAAAGCATCGCTGCCATGGTGCCCTTGGTGTCGCAGGCGCCGCGACCGTAGATCCTGCCATCGCGGCGCTCGCCGCCGAACGGAGCGATGCTCATGCCGCCGACGCCCACCGTGTCCAGGTGCGGGCCGAGCAGCACCGCCGGCTTGCCATCCCCGCCGGGGAAAGCGGCGATCACGTTCGGTCGTCCGGGCTCGACCTCTTCATAGCGCACGGCGGCGCCGAGTTCTTGCAAGTAGTTGCCGACAAATTCCGCGACCCGTTGCTCGCCACAGTTCTCCGCCGCAGTGCCGGGGTCGCCCTCTGGGTTGACGCTGGGGATACGCACCAGCGCGGCTAGCAAGTCGCCCACCGAACTGATCGCCGTCGACATTTTCATCTTTCCCTACGCCGGCGTGGCGCCGATTTGATCTAGATACCACTCGACGTATTTCGGCACGCCGATCGCGATCGGCGTCTGCGGCGCGTAGCCTAACAGTTCGCCAGCCTTTGAGACATCCGCGTAGGTCTGCGGCAGGTCACCCGGTTGGTCGGGGAGCTGCTCGATTTTGGCGCGTTTGCCCAGCGCTCCCTCCACCAGTTCGATGAGCTCGGCCAAAGTGGTGGTCTGCGAGCCGCCGAGGTTAAATACGTCAAATATGGGCCCCTCGTAACCACAGGCGGCGATGATGCCGGCGACAATGTCCTCCACATAGGTGTAATCGCGGCCGCTCGAACCGTCGCCATACTTAGGGATGGGCTTGCCCTCGTGGATCAGCCGGGTGAATTTGGAAATTGCCAAGTCGGGGCGTTGCCGCGGACCGTAGACGGTGAAGAAGCGCAGGCAGACGGTGCGGATGTCGTAGAGGTTCGCGTAAGTCGAGCACAGCTGTTCTCCGGCCAGTTTGGTCGCGGCGTAGGGGCTGATGGTCTGGTCGATGCGGTCGCTCTCACTGAAGGGCAATTTTTTGTTCAGGCCGTAGACCGAAGAGCTGGAGGCGAAGATGAGCTGCTTCACCCCGGCGCCGCGCATCGCCTCTAACAAATGGAAGGTTCCATCGATATTGGTGTGCAGGTAGAGAGCCGGTTGCTCGCGCGACGGGCGCACCCCGGCGCGCGCTGCCAGATGGATCACGGTATCGAAAGTGGGGCCGGAGAAAGCCCGCGCGATGGTGTCCGGGTCACAGATGTTCCCCTCGACCAAGCGCACCTGATCACCAGCGGCGGCGAGGTTCGCTCGCTTGATCGCCGGATCATAGAAATCGTTGAAATCGTCTAGCACCGTCACCGAGGCGCCGTCTGCAACGAGACGTTGGACGAGATGGGAACCAATAAATCCGGCGCCGCCGGTAACGAGAATTTCAGGCATTGATGCGTGTTTCAGAACAGACCCGCCATTCTATCTGGGTGGGATTTGCCCGGCAAGTAAAACCTTGGCTTGTGGCGAAATTCTATTATTCATCCCGTAAGTCGTTGAAAGTCAATTATTTGAACAAATTTCTGCCTATTGGAGGCGGATGTTTGAAGGTGAATGGCAAAAATTATTGACACTTGCGGACAGAATCGCCATATATGGGGATTCGAGGCCAGACAAACAGCTATTAAATTATTTAAAATCATGAGCGCCGATAAGCCCCTGCCCCCCAAACCTCCGGGAAAACCCAGCACAAAAACTTCGACTGTCCCTTTGAAAAAAGAGACCGTGCGCATCACTTTACGCGCCAAGCCCGGTGGTGAAACAGCAGCGGTTCCGCCGCCGCCATCCAGCGCGCCTGCCGCCCCCCGTCCGCCGGCGCCCGCCCCGGCGCCACCCGCACCTCCGGCGACCCGTCCTTTGAAGCCACCCGCACCCGCCGCGCCGATCGGCGCCAAGACCGTGCCGCTGACACCTGCTTCCGCAGCAGTCGTCCCCGGTGCCCCGTTGGCACAGCCGACGGCTCGCCTGCAGCCTGCTTCTCCCCCCGCAGCGCCCGGCACCCGGCCGTTGCCGAAGGCCACCGTCCAACTGCAGCCGACGCAACCGGTTTCGAGCGCGCCCACCGGCGCCATCGCCAGTGGCGCCCTTACTGCGCAACAAGATGACGACGGTGAAGCAGCCGGCCTCATGCCTTTTGCCGTGGTTTGCCTAGTGCTCGCCCTCGCCGTATTCACCATCGAACTCATTGGTTCGCAGAAGCCCTTCCAGCAGGACAAGACCGGCAGCCCCTCGTGGGCGGTGCCCGCTGCTGACTACAAGCATGGCAACTACGAGAAGGTGAAGGCCGCTACCGGCAAAGTGAACTTGGGTTACAACTTCCCCAACGATCTCCCCAACCGTTTGCCGATCCCGGCGTACGAGGACTTCAAAAACAGCAAAAACTAGTTCGCCCCACGAGACCGTCCGGTTTCGGACGTCGTTTTGCTCGCCCTCGAAAGTGAGCCTCGGGCGCTAGTGCTTCGCCAAATCTAAGCTGTCGGGTTGCGCAGGGGGAAACCGCAAATTACGCAGATGAACGCGAATTTGAAAAAAGCGGCGGAAGCTTCCAATAAATCGGTGTTAATCCGCGTAATCGGCGGTTTGATTTGAATCC
>QIKC01000059.1 GCA_003232855.1 Verrucomicrobiales bacterium | reverse complement strand
GACGGGCCGGGTAACAATTATTCGATCGCTATCGAGATGGCTGAGCACCGGGGCAATAGCCGGGAGCGTACCTTGCGACGGACGGCGAAGCTTTGTGCTTCGCTGATGCATCAATATCGAATTCCGCTGAAAAACGTGGTGCCGCATTATCATTGGCCGCGAAGAGGCCTCAGCCCGGAGCACAAAAATTGCCCGCATTTCCTGATGACCAATGGTCGCCCGGGGCGCAAGTGGAACGGTTTCCTGCGAATGGTGAAGGGGGAATACCGGCGTATCGAAGTGCCGCAGCGGGTGGCGCGGCGCGCCGCGGGGGTCGAGGTGGGCGGGTAGCCGCGTTGCCGATAAGCTTACCGCTTGTAATCCGCGCGCTTGCGTCCACAGTCCGCGCCCATCGATTTTTCATGAAGTTTGTACCCGGTCAACGTTGGATTAGTGAGGCGCAGTCCGAAATGGGGCTGGGGCTCGTTTTACAAACCGATCCCGGCACTGTCACGGTGCTGTTTCCCGCATCGGGCGAAACTCGCACCTACGCGGTGGATTCGGCGCCGTTGCGGCGCGTGGAATTTGGTCCCGGAGATACGGTCGAATTGCAAGACGGGAGTAGTTTTGTCGTGGAGAGCGTCGCGGATGTCGACGGCCTGCTCACCTATCACGGCGGCGGTCAGGAGATGCAGGAGAGCGGCTTGGGCGACCTGATGGGCTTCCACCAGCCGCATATGCGTCTGCTCGGCGGCCGGGTCAACTCATCGCGCAAATTTCGCCTGCGTTGCCGCGCTTTGGAGGCGCGGGCGTCGATGCGCGGGCGTCGCGAGCGCGGCCTGATGGGCGCGCGCATCGATCTGGTGCCGCATCAGCTTTTCATCGCCGACGAGGTCGGGCGTCGCCACTTCCCGCGCGTGCTGCTGGCTGACGAGGTGGGGCTGGGAAAGACGATCGAGGCCTGTCTGATCATGCACCGCAAGCTGGTCGCCGGGCGAATTTCGCGGGTGCTCATTTTGGTGCCGGAGCCGTTAATTCACCAGTGGTTTATCGAGCTGCTGCGCCGCTTCACTTTGCACTTCTCCATCTACGACGAGGCGCGCTGCGCGGCGATCGAGGCCGGTGGTAGCGACGCTGAGAACGAGGCTCCGCACGAGGAGAACATTAACCCCTTTCTCGATGATCAGCTCATTTTAGCGAGTATCGATTTGTTAGCGGACAACCCGCAGCGCGCCGCGCAGGCGGTCGCCGCTGGTTGGGACATGCTGATCGTCGACGAGGCGCACCACCTCGGTTGGTCGCCGGACGAGGTCAGCGATGAGTACACAGTGGTCGAAAAACTCGCCACCGGCACCGACGACTTGTTGTTGCTCACCGGCACGCCCGGGCAGTTGAAGCCGGAGGGTCACTTCGCACGCTTGCGCTTGCTGGATCCGGATCGTTTCTCCGACCTTGACGAATTCCTCGTCGAGACCCGCGACGCGGTCGAGGTGTCCGCAATCGCCGCCAAGGTCGAAACGGGCACCGCCTTGAACGCGACCGAAAAGAAGGAGCTCTCCGCCTGGCTCGGCGGCGAGGTGCCGGAGGCTCCCGAGGAGGTTCTGCGCAAGCTGCTCGACCTGCACGGCACCGGTCGTGTCATGTTCCGCAATCGCCGCGCCAACCTCGGCGGCTTCCCCGAACGCGAGGCGCTGCTCTACCCGCTGGAACCCATTGCCGACGACCCGGACGCCGATCCGCGCGTCGCTTGGTTGATCGATAAATTGACCGAACTCGACGAGGCCAAAGTGCTGGTGATTTGCCGCACTCGCGAGCTGGCCGAGCAACTGGAAGCGGCGCTGGCGGAGAAGCTGCGGGTCAAGGTCGCGCTGTTCCACGAGGGTCTGGAGCTGATCAAGCGCGACCGCAATGCGGCCTACTTCGCCGAGGAGGATGGCGCGCGCCTACTGATCTGTTCGGAGATCGGTAGCGAGGGGCGCAATTTCCAATTCGCCCACCACCTAGTGCTCTACGATTTGCCGCCGGAGCCTTCGCTGCTCGAACAACGCATCGGCCGCCTCGACCGCATCGGTCAGCGCGAAACCGTGCGCATTCACGTGCCCTTCCAACGCGACACCGATCACGCGACGCTGGCGCGTTGGTATCACGAGGGCATGGACGCCTTCGAGACGCCGATGGAGGGCGGCTCGAAATTGTTAGAACAATTTGCCGCCGAGATGGAGAAAGCGTCGCCCGGCGATAGCGCCGCCGTAGAGGCCAAGACGGCGCTCGACGCCGAGTTGGAAACCGGCCGCGACCGCCTGCTGGAGATGAGTTCCTTCAACGCCACCGCTGCGGAGCAGCTGGTCGAGGCGGTCGGTGCCATCGACGCCGACAACACCTTGCGCAAGTTGCAGATCGACCTCTTCGACCAGCTCGGGGTCGCCGTCGAAGAACTCGGCGATCACAGTTATTTCATCAAGCCGGACACCGTGTTTGCCGCCGACGCCTTCCCCGGAATGCGCGAGATCGGCATGTCGATCACTTTCGATCGCGCCACCGCTAACGCCAACGAGCGCATGGCCTTCGTCACCTGGGATCACCCCATGGTGTCCACTTGTATCGATCTCATGCTCAACGGCGAACAGGGATCCAGCGCCTTTGGCCAGATCTCGGGAACCGCTGCGCAGGCCGGTTTGATCGCCGAATGTGTATTTTTGTTAGAGCCCATCTGCCCGCCGGTGCTGGGCGCCGACCGCTTCCTCGCGCCGCAGCCTGTGCGGGCGGTGATCGACCACGGCGGTGCCGACATCACCGCGAGTTTCGAATCAGGCAAGGTAAAGGACGGCGACCGTGGCTGGCTGCGCTCCAAGTTGGAGGTGATCGGCCGCATGGTGCCGACCATGGTCGATGCCGCCGAAAAAGTCGCCGAGATCAGCGCGGTGAAGCTCCGCGCCGACGCCGCCGAGAAGATGGAGGCTTATATCGGCGACGATCTCGACAGGTTGCAGCGACTTAGGACGCTAGGCCATCCGGTGCGCGACAGCGAATTCGCGGCGGCCGAGAGCGAGCGCGAGGCACTGCGCAAGCACCTCGGCAAAGCGCGCCTACGCCTCGAATCGATCCGCCTCGTGGTGGTTGGTGGGTAGGATTTTTTGCCCGCGAATGGACGCGAATGGACGCGAATTTTTTGAGAGGGTGGGCTTTAGGGATCGATTTTCGCCTTTAGTTCCCGCAGTCGACCGAGTAGCGCTGGGAAAATTTCGTCGTGTTCGAGTTCCTCTCGATAGTGCTCGATATAGCGTTCGGCGGCGTTGAGCAGGCCGGCGTCGAGTAGGTCTTCTGCTAGGCTCAACGGGCGGGCGATAGGCGGGGATCCGCCGGTCCAGTGTCCGGGGAAGGGGAGGGAGGTGGCGCGGCGACGGTCGGCGTCTAACGAAAGATTGGCGATATCGCGAGTGAGGGTCGCCGGATCGATCGGGCCGCGGTAGAGGGCGCAGAGGAGGTCGTTGGCGTCGATCAGGAAGGATAGCGGCGTCTGCATCGGCCGGCCTTTGATGTCGAAGGGGTGGTCGGCGGCGATTTGTAATAGCCGCAGGCGTTCGGGATCGTCGCGCTTCAGTGTCTCGATACTCAGAGTTTTTAACGCTACGCCTGCGGGCGGGTTTGTGCGCCAGGCGGTGAGCTGTGCGGTGCAATCGGCGCAGGTATCGCTGGTCAGGGTCAGCAATAGCGGGCGTCGGGTGGTTTCGGTTGGGCGAGAGAAAAGGGTGGCGATTGGTGGGCGGGCGGCGAAGAAGGTGCGCTTTGGTGTGATCGCTGTGGGCGATGGCGGTGGTAGGATGGCGGGCGTTTGCGGTCGATTTTCCTGGGGCGGGGCGCCTTGGCCGATGCGATATTTGCCCGGAGCTAGGCCGGTTATGGTTTGCGCCTTTCCCCCGGGCCAGTGGATTACCAAATTTTTGATCGTGGAACCATTGCTTAGGCCGAAGTGCAAAGTTTTGCTAGATTGTGCGAGAAATCCGGATCCGGCGGTGACGCTGCGGGTCTGCGATGGCTCTTTTTCGAAGTGTAGCACCGCGCGCGCGCCGACCGCATCGCGGTTGCAGGTGGCTCCGACCAGTTTGATCGTCAGGCTGCGGCGACCAGAGGGGTTATCGTTTTGGAAGAAGCGAACCGCCGGGGCACCGCGGTTGCTTACCCAGAGATCGAGATCGCCGTCGCCGTCCCAGTCGGTGAATGCGGCGGCGCGACCGTCGTCCGGCAGGTCGAGCCCGGTGATGCCGGAGACGTCTCTAAATTTACCGGCAATGTTTTGATAGACCACGTGGCGCTCGTTGCCGGAGAAGGATTCGCCTCGCTGCACTGCGTTGGTGAGTTCGCGTGCGGGATCCGAAGACGCGGATCCGGAGGAGGTTCCCGAGTCGCCGAGCGGCACGACCTGCCGCCAAAAAAAGCTTCACAAATCCTCTTCCTCCGGGCCGCTGATGTAGCCGTTGGCGATGAACAAATCCTGCCAGCCGTCGTTGTCGAGATCAGCGAAGACGCTGCTCCACGCCCAGCGCCCCATCGCGGCGCTGTCGCGGCGCTCCGTGAACTGGCCGTCTGGGTTTTGGCGGAAGAGTGTGTTGCCTTTCGCGAAGCGGCGGTAGGCCGCCGTCAAATCATCGGTCGTGTCTGCGAGGAAGCCAGACTGTGCGGTGATGCGGCGCCCGGCGTTGGAAAACATGTTGCCGATGTAGAGGTCGGGCAGCCCATCGCGGTCGTAGTCGGCCCAGCTGGCCGACATGCCGGCACCGACATCGCGGACGCCGAGGCTGCCCGCGACCTCGCGAAATCGCCGCTTCCCGTTTTTCTCTAAATCGTTGCGGTAGAGCTGGTTAGCGCCGTAGTAATTGGCAACATAGAGGTCGGGGTCGCCGTCCAAATCGTAGTCATG
>QIKC01000249.1 GCA_003232855.1 Verrucomicrobiales bacterium | reverse complement strand
GCCGTTGGCGGCACGCACCGGCATGGGGCCGAGTTTCTTTTCGTGTTCGGCTAACTTCGGTCCCGCTGCCTTGCGTTGGCGCTGGATGCTGGCGCTGTCGCTGGATGCGGTTTTTTTGGGGCTGTTCGCGGCGAGGGTCTTGGCGCGCTCGCGCTGTTTGCGAACTTCGCCCTCTTTGCGCTGTTTGTAGAGGTTGTAGGCGCTGGTCAGCTCCGCTTTGAAAGTGGTGTCGTCGATCGGGATGCGGCTGCGGGTTGTTGATCCCTTGCGCGGCATGATTAGCAGTTGGCCGGCGTCGAGGGCGAGCGCGACTGCCTTGCTGCCGGCCGGGGCGGTGCTGCTTCCCTTGCCGCCGGCGATGACGTATTTCGTTTTTTTGTTTAATGTTATCTGGCGGGGGAAGGCGGAGGGCGGCACTTCGGCCCAGTTGCCGACCAGCTCTTCGATCGACTTGAACACGGGCATCGGGTAGCGCTCGGCGATCGGGTCGGAGGTCTTCGCTGGTTGCGAATTCGTGGTGGGGTTTTCGGGGATGGTCGGGTTTTGTTGGCCGGTTTCCTTGTCAACGTCGCCGTTGACCATTTTCAGGATCTCGTCCTTGTAGCGATAGGCGCCGTAGCCGATGGCGGCGATGACGAGGAGCAGTAGGAATTTTTTCATCTGAGGACGATGGGGGTGGGTGGTTGTGGAATCAAGGGGGGAGTCCGTTGACGATTTCGCTTTCGTCGAAGGCGGTTCTGCTATCGTGTAGCGAATTGAACGATGGCTAAACGACTTTATCTCCTCGACGGCATGGCGCTGGTGTATCGGGCGCATTTCGCCCTGATCCGCAGCCCGATCTACACCTCTAAGGGGGTAAATACCTCCGCGGCATTCGGCTTTACCAACACTCTGGTCGATCTGATGACGCGGCAGAAGCCGACTCATCTGGCGGTGGTGTTCGACACGAAGGCGCCGACTTTCCGCCACAAGATGTTCCCTGAATACAAGGCGCAGCGCGACGCGATGCCTGAGGATTTGGCGCTGGGTATCCCGCAGGTGAAACGTATCGTGGAGGCTTTTAACCTGCCGGTGATCGAGAAGGACGGGTTTGAGGCCGACGATATCATCGGCACTCTGGCTGCGCGCGCTGCGGCGGCGGGCGACTGCGAGGTGTTCATGGTCACCCCGGATAAGGATTTTGCGCAACTGGTGGACGAACACGTGACGATCTACAAGCCGGGGCGTGCTGGTGGCGAGCCGGAGATGATCGGCCTGGCCGAGGTGCGGGAGAAGTGGGGCGTGGAGCGGCCGATCCAGGTGGCGGATATCCTCGGCCTCTGGGGCGATGCCAGTGATAACATTCCCGGCGTGCCGGGGGTCGGCGAGAAGACGGCGAAGAAGTTGATCGGCCAGTTCGGAAGTGTCGAGAAGCTGCTCGAATCGACCGCCGAACTGAAGGGGAAACAGAAGGAGAATGTCGAGAACAACAAGGCGCAGGCGTTGCTCTCGAAAGAGCTGGCGACGATCGTGCTCGATGTGCCGGTGGAACTCGACTGGGACGCGCTGGAAATCGGTGAGCCTCGTCGCGAGGAGCTGGCCGCGCTATTCGTGGAGCTGGAATTCAATGCGATAGGCAAACGTTTGTTAGGTGAGGGGTTCGTCGCCGGGCGTGGTTTTGGCGATAGTGGTGATGCGGAGGTGGCGGAACTGCGCGGCCTGGCCGATGTCGAACACGATTACCGGCGAGTGGCAGCGAAGGACGCGGCGCGGCGTAGCAAGGCGGTGGCGGCATTGGCCGGGGCGGAGCGCTTTTGCTTCGACACCGAGACGACGGGGAAAGATCCGATGCGCGACCGACTGCTGGGCATCGCTTTCGCGGCGCAGCCGGGGGTGGCTTACTACTTTGAGGTGCCGCAGGACGTGGCGGGACGGGACGCGGTGTTGGCCGACCTCGCGCCGCTGTTGGGGGCGGCTGGGGTGGAGAAGATCGGCCACAATTTGAAGTTCGATCTCGCCGTGTTGCGTTGGGCGGGCTGCTCGGTGGTTGGGCCTTTTTTCGACACTATGCTGGCGCATATTTTGGTGGAGCCGGAGCAGAAGCACACGATGGATTTTTTGTCTGAGTCGATGCTCGGTTACAAGCCGATTTCGTTGAAGTCTTTGCTTGGTGATGGCGAGGAGGAGAGCGGTCAGATGAGCTTGCTCGGCGGTACCATGGAGGATATTTCCCCGGATAAGCTGGCGGAGTATGCGGCGGAAGATGCCGATGTGACGCTGCAGTTGGCGGAGAAATTACGCCCGATGCTGGAGGCGAAGGGACAGGGGCGCGTGTTCTACGATATTGAATGCCCGCTGGTGCCGGTGTTGGACGCGATGGAGGGGGAGGGGATCGCGCTCGACACGACCGTGCTCGATGAGATCCGCGTGTCGCTGAGCAAGGCGATCTCTGAGTTGGCGACGGAGATTATTGGTCTGGCTGGGCGCGAATTTAACCTTAACTCGCCGAAGCAGCTCGGCGAGGTCTTGTTTGATGATCTCAAGCTGGTGGAGAAGCCGAAGAAGACCAAGACGGGGCAATATAAGACCGACGAAGCGGTGCTGGCCTCGCTGGCGGACACGCACCGCATTGTCGCGGCGATTTTGGAGTATCGTGAATCGGCGAAGCTGAAGAGCACGTATGTCGATGCGCTGCCAG
>QIKC01000125.1 GCA_003232855.1 Verrucomicrobiales bacterium | reverse complement strand
ACGATATCGAAGACCAGAAGCTGGTTCATTACACCGGGAATTACACGAAATTCGAAGAGCAGAAACAGAAGCGTTTTGAGCAGCGGCTGGCGGCTTGGAAAAATCAGCAGAAGGAGATCGAGAAGAGTCAGGAGTTCATCGATCGCTTCCGCTCGGTGGCTTCCAAGGCCTTCCAAGGCCTCGCAGGCGCAGAGTCGCCAGCGGCAACTGGACAAGATGGACAAAATGGATAAGCCGCGCCCGGTGCGTAAGGTGTTCAAGATTCAGTTCCCGCAGCCGACGCGCAGCGGCCAGCGCGTGATCAGTCTGAATGGCGTGGATATGGCCTACGGGGATCTGAAAATTTACGAGAATCTCGATGTCGATATCCAACGCGGCGACCGCATCGCTTTGGTCGGGCCTAACGGCGCTGGAAAATCCACGTTGCTGAAAATTTTGGCTGGGGTTTTGGAGTTTCAGAAGGGCGAGCGCGATATGGGGCACAACTGCCGCATCGGTTATTTTAGTCAGCACCGCGCGGCGACTCTCGACCCGGAGGCCACCGTTTTGGAAGAGGTGGCCAAGAGTTCGAAAAATCTGACCGAGGACGAGTGCCGCGGCGTGCTCGGCTCTTTCTTGTTCCGTAAGGAGGAGGTGTTCAAGAAGACCAAGGTGCTCAGCGGTGGCGAAAAAAGCCGCGTCAACCTAGTAAAATTCCTGGTCGATCCGCCGAACCTGCTGCTGATGGACGAGCCCACTACTCACCTCGATTTGGTGAGCATCGAGGCGGTCATCGTCGCCATGGCCAAATTTGAGGGAACTCTGGTATTCATCTCTCACGACGTGCATTTCATCCGCAAGCTCGGCACCACCGTCTGGCACATCAATAAAGGGCAAATTACCAAATATGCTGGTGGCTACGATTACTATTTGGAGAAGTCGGGTGGCCTGGCCGACGAGCGCGCCGCGATCACGGCGGGTTAGCGCGGCTCTGCGAGCGCGCGTTTGACAGCCTGCATCTCGGGCGGCAGTCTATCCGCCCGATTATCCCGATAATGTCTACAGCAAACAAACTCACCCTCGGCTTACCTAAAGGCAGCTTACAGCAGGCCACCGTCGATCTGTTCAAGAAGGCGGGATGGAACATTTACGTTTCGTCGCGCTCTTATCGCCCGACTTCGGACGACAAAGATTTGGAACTACGCCTGATTCGCGCGCAGGAGATCGGGCGCTATGTTGACCTCGGTTTCCTCGACTGCGGGATCACTGGGATGGACTGGATCGCGGAGAACCGGGCGAAGGTGGAGGTGATTTGTGACCTCGCTTATAGCAGGGCGTCGAACAATCCGACGCGTTGGGTGCTGGCGGTTCCGGAGGATTCGCCGGTGCAGAGGGTCGAGGATTTGGAGGGCAAGCGGATCGCCACCGAGAGTGTCGGTTTGACCGAGGAATTTTTGAAGAGCAAGGGGGTGAACGCGCACGTGGAATTTAGTTGGGGGGCGACCGAGGTCAAAGTCCCGGAGCTGGTCGATGCGATCGTCGATGTCACCGAGACGGGCTCTTCTCTGCGTGCCAACAATTTGCGCATCGTCGATACCCTGATGGAGTCGTTCCCGCAGTTTGTCGCCAATCCCGTCGCCGCCGCAGACCCGTGGAAGCGTGCGAAAATGGACAGCATCGCGATGATGCTCTGCGCCGCTCAGGCGGCTCGCGACAAGGTGGGGCTGAAGATGAATATCCCCGCTGACAAGCTCGATTCGGTGTTGAAAACATTACCGGCTTTGCGCAATCCGACCGTTTCGCGCTTGGCGACCGACGATTGGGTGGCGATCGAGACCGTGCTCGATGAGTCCGTGGTGCGCGAAATTATCCCGGAACTCAAGGCGCTGGGAGCCGAAGGAATCATCGAATACCCCCTTAATAAGCTGGTTCTTTAGGCTTTCGCCCGACGGGTATTTAAGTTTTGAGTAATAGATTTTGGGCGGCAGCGAAAGTTATGGCTGGCAGCGGGCGGAATTCGGTGTTATAAACGCCACCCTCTCGCGTGAAGTGAGAAGGTTTTTAGCGAGCTATGGGTTCACTCAAGAAAAGACGTAAGACGAAAATCAACAAGCACAAGCGGCGTAAACGCATGCGTGCGAATCGCCACAAGAAGCGTTTGCGCTACAAGTCGTAGCGCCGTTTCCTACGGCTGATGACTTGTCGCCGCAGCCCGCTGTTTCTCTTTGGCGCTGCGTTTTGCCTGTTCGCTCTCACCGAGTCTGGTGCAGGCGTGCGCCCGGGTCTCTCGGATGAAGGTGCTCGCCGCGCTGCGGGTCTAACGCTCTACTATCGGGGGCTGGTCAACGAGGCGGCATTGGAGCTGCGGCCGGCCTTGGAGGCTTTTCAGGAATTGCTGGCGATCGATCCGACCCGCACTGCGGTCGCGGCGCGTGCCGCCGAACTGGCGCGGGCGCTTGGCGAGCCTGAGCGCGGGCTCGCTTTGGTCGAGGCCAGTTTCGCGGCCAACCCGGATAGCGCTGAGGCGTACCGGAATTTGGCGCTGTGGTTGCTGCGCGTTTCACGTGGAGCGGGTGAGGCGGGACAAGCCTCGGAGCGCAGGGCGCGCGAGGTCGCGGCGGCGGCGGCACGGCGTTTTCCCGACGATGTCGGGATCAGCGCGCTACAGGTCGAGATTTGTCTTGGCAGCGGGCGGATCGATGAGGCGCGGGAGGTCTTGCAGCGGGCGTTGGCTCGGGAGCAGGGCGATGCGGGGCATTGGTTGGCGATGGCGGAACTGGCGGCGAAGGTTTGGCCCGCCGGCGAAGGTTTGGCCCGCTGAGGATGCGGGTGCGCGGCGACGGATCGCCGGGATTTACGCCAAGGCGCTGGCCGTCGCCGATGGGGATTTCGCCACCGGCTCTCGCGTCGCGGATTACCATATCGGCGTAGAGGAATACGCGCAGGCGATTGCGATTCTCTCTTCCTTGGTCGCCGCGTATCCGGGGCAGCTTTTGGCACGCGAAAAACTGGCGCTCGCCTATCGGATGGCCGGGAAGCCTAACGAAGCACTGGCGACACTGCGCGAGCTGATCAGAGCCGATCCGAATAGCGCCCGCACTCAACGGCTGCTGGCGGAGATGCTGGCGGGGGCCGGCGAGCACGAGGAGTCGGTCGCGCACCGCGCCCGCGCCATGCAGTTGGGTGGCGGCGTGGTCGATGACTACGTCGAGCTGGCGATGCAGCTGAGCGACCAGTTCGATCCGCCACAGGTGGAGCGGGCGTTGGGTTGGTTACGGCGTGGTAATGCGCTGTTCCCCGAGTCGCCGCAGCTGCGCTATCTGGAGGCCATCGTGTTGGGCAAAGGCGACCGCCGGGAGGAGGCGTTGCGGGTGTTCGGCGAGGCGGAGGCGCTGGCCGGCAAATCGCTCCCCGCGTTACTCGGCGAGAGCTTTTACTTTGGCTACGGCAGCGCCGCCGAGCGCGCGGGCGAATTCGAGCTGGCCGCTGGTTACTTTCGTCGGGCGGTGCAACTGGTGCCAGAGAGCGCCCCGGAGTTGGCGGCGAAGTCGCTCAACTACCACGGCTACATGCTGCTCGAACAAGGCACCCGGCTCGACGAGGCGGGGGAGATGGTGCGCCGCGCGATCCAGCTCGACCCGGACAACCCGGTGTATCTCGACAGCCTCGGCTGGTATTATTTCAAGAAAGCGCTGTTTCGCAAAGCGCTAGTCGAGCTGCGACGGGCGAACGAATTGCTCGGCGACACCCCGGACGCCGAGGTGCTCGAGCACATCGCACAGGTTTATCTCGCGCTCGGCGAGGAAGAAAAAGCCGCCAGTTATCGCGCCCGCGCGAAAAGCCTCGGCCCGTAGGCCGGGTTGTCTACCCGGCGGCGGAAGGCCAGCCATCACGCCCACGCGCATCACTCACTCCCAGCTGCGGCGCGCGCCAGCGAATCCAGGCGGTAGTGGCCGATAATTTTCCAATCGAACAAGCAGTCCTGCAGTACCGGCCCGGCACCGATGTTGTGGACGATCCACGGTTTGTCGCCACCGGCGGGAGCGCTGACGACGACGCCGATATGCCACAAGCCTTTGCCAGTGAGATCCCAAGCCACGAGGTCACCGGCGCGGTAGTCGATCGCCACGCGGCTCACTGGCAGCGAGACGCCGTGGCGCTTGAAGTAGGTCTGCAAAT
>QIKC01000374.1 GCA_003232855.1 Verrucomicrobiales bacterium | reverse complement strand
TTTCAAATGCATGGCTATATTTGAAAGCTCAAAACCGCTGTTTGGCGATATTCTATATGGGCTGGCGAGCTTTTTGGGCTTACAACGTCCGGCAAATAGGCAGCGGAATTACTCTCTGTTTTTCGAGTCGATCCAGAGAGTCACCGGGCCGTCGTTGACCAGCGACACTTGCATGTCGGCTCCGAATTCGCCGGTGCCCACCGCCCGTCCGAGCAGCGTTTCCAGTTCGGCGACAAAGCGCTCGTAAAGCGGTGCCGCCTGCTCCGGGCGCGCGGCGTGGATGAACGACGGGCGGTTGCCCTTGCGAGTGCTGGCCTGCAGGGTGAATTGGCTGACCACCAGGGCGTCGCCACCGACCTCGTCGAGGCCGAGGTTCATCTGGCCGCCGTCGTCGTCAAACACGCGCAGGCGAGCGACCTTGCCAGCCAGCCAACCGACATCCTCCTCGTTGTCGTCCTCACTAATTCCTAACAAAACAAGAAATCCGCGTCCGATTTCGGCACGAACCTCGCCGTCGATGCGCACGGCGGCTTCTGAAACACGTTGGATAATGGCGCGCATGAGTTCGTAATTAACCGACGACGATTTGGCCGTCACGAAAGTCTACCCACTTGTCGCGCAAGCCCTTCTGGGTCTGCGGTGACATGCAGATGGTGATGCCGTCAGCCTCGAACAGGCACTCGTCCGGCAGTCCCAGAGAGCGTGTCCAGCCCAGCCGCGCCCACTTGCGTCCGGCGCTCGGCCCTTCCAGGCAACCGACGTATTCGATCGTGGTGATGCGGTCGTCCTCGGCGCGTTCCAACGCGCGCTCGGCCAGGTGGCCGAGGAACCCGTCGAGGAAGATAACGCCGCAGCGGAGACGATGCATGGGCGCAGTATCCGGTAGGGATTCCCTGTTCGCCACGCCAAACTGCCGGGCGTGGAGAGGCGTTGTGATCGCGGATTGGGTTCAGCCGCGCGGGTGAAACTTGCGATGCACCTCTTTGAGGCGGCGTTCATCGACGTGAGTGTAGACTTGCGTGGTGCTGATGTCGGCGTGGCCTAACATCTCTTGGATCACGCGCAGGTCGGCGCCGCCGCCGAGCAGGTGGGTGGCAAAGCTGTGCCGCAGCCGGTGCGGGTGAACCGGTTCTTTGATCCCTGCCCGCTGTGCTCGCTCGCGCACGATCTGCCAAAGGCGCGAGGGGCTGAGCGCGGTGCCGCGCACGGTGATAAACAGATGGCTGGAGGTTTTCGGCTTCACCAGCTTTGGCCGACCGCTGCGCAGGTAGTGATCGATGGCCGCCCGCGCCCTGCCACCGACCGGGACGACACGGGTCTTGTTGCCCTTTCCGGTGACGCGGATGAAGCCCTCCTCCAGATGCAGGTGCTCGAGCACCGCGCCCACGGTTTCGGCAAGGCGCAGGCCGCTGGCGTAGAGCAGTTCCAATATCGCGCGGTCGCGCATGGCCAGCGGCGTAGTGGGTTCGACGGATTCCAACAAGCGTTCGACCTGTTCCTCATTGAGCGTTTTCGGCAGATGCATCTCCTGTCTCGGGGAGAGGATGGGTTCCGCGACGTCCTTCGGCACGCGGCCTTTGCCGGCGAGGTGGCGGAAGAAAATCTTCAAAACGACGATGATCTGGCGAATACTGGCGGCGGCGAGCCCGTCGCTTTTGCGCTCGGCGAGATAATCGGTGATGTCGTCGGTAGTGATGTCGACCGGGGCGTGGCGCTTGCGATTTTCCGCCGCCCAAGCCGCGAATTTCTCCAAATTGCGCCGTACCAGCGTCTGGTAGTTGACCGAGAGCCCGCGCTCGGTGGCGAGGTACATGATAAACAGGTCGATGGCCGACCCCATTTCGGGTGGAATTTTCAAGGCGCGGCAAGTTCGGCGCGATGGAGCACCGCAGCAATGTTTTTCCCATTGTCTCCCATAGCATCCATGAAAAAGAGGCAAATCCTGTTTCCCGATCCCCTGATGAAGAGTAACCATTCAGCTGCCTTTTCACATTTTTTCAGGTTTTCGTAATTCAAACCTAACAACGAATTTTTTGACAAAATGATTGGAGCGCGGACTTGCCGTCCGCTGGGGGCGATGTGGAAGGAAGGGATGTGCGGAGATACAGGTGAGGTGAGGGTTGAGACTTTTGCTGAAAACTGAAAGCCCCCGGGTGTTCCAGCACCCACTCGATCACACCGGGGCACGGAACCAGATCACTTCCCTGCACGAGCAATCCGGCATTCCAGTAATGCGCCTACCAGACCACTTTCTGGCCGTCGCTTTTTGAAAAAACCAGAAATAAAATTATCCAAAATATCATCTGATCCGAAATAAAAATTTCAAACCTCGACAGGCAGCCGAAATCGTCCAGAGCCCTTGACAACACGGGGCGAACCCGCTTTCCTAATGTCACCACCCAACCCCGAAAATCCAAACGCATATCAATATGCATGTCCTCTAATAACACTGTTAGCCAGCAGAATCGAATACTATGCCCTATCCAATCGAGAAAAAACTTGTAGTGGCAGTATCTTCCACTGCGCTTTTTGATTTCTCGAAGGAGAATGAGATCTACTTGGATAAGGGGCTAGACGAATTTAGATCATACCAAAAAGTCAATCGTGCCACCCCTCCCAAGCAGGGTGCAGCCTTTCCTTTTATACAGAGACTGCTATACCTTAATAAGGTTTACTCAGAGGAGCAG
>QIKC01000258.1 GCA_003232855.1 Verrucomicrobiales bacterium | reverse complement strand
CAGGCCGTGCTCATCACCTCCGAATGGGTGCCCAATAATTACCGTGGCGAAGTTGCTTAAATACTTGTAAATGTTTAAAAATCAACTATTTATGATCGAGATTTAAGTAAATATGCACAATTAACTTTAAAACTTAATCGTGCGTATTTACTTTATTCAAAATGAAAAACCCGCTAGAGAGTCTGCTGAATCACCTCGAAGGGGTCGCTGGGGAGCGGCCTGATTTTGAGCAGGCGGATGGCATAGGGGACAAGCTCCCCTTGTTCCTGCGCGAGCGCTATTCCTTCTACCGGGGACGTATGTTGGGACAAAAGGTGCTACTCGCCCTAGAATCGAGCGACTGGGAAAGCGGCTCGCCTGGTGAATATGGCAATCAGCTTGAGCGTCTTCGCGCCGAATTGGGGGAGGAGGTCGTCCTCGTGCTGGGCGCGATCACTTCCTATGCCCGCAATCGGCTGGTGCGCGCCGGGGTGCCGTTCATCGTTCCTGGAACACAGGTGTTTCTACCCGGTCG
Source organism: Verrucomicrobiales bacterium (assembly GCA_003232855.1). GTDB lineage: Bacteria > Verrucomicrobiota > Verrucomicrobiia > Verrucomicrobiales > DEV007 > SZUA-55. Next base: position 2,194 of record QIKC01000258.1, on the reverse strand, counting down.
GCTGGTCGATCTGCGCGAGCGCTTTCCCACGGATCGGTCAAATCCTTCCGGGCGTCTATCTGCGGCGGCGCAGTTGCTGCTCCTTTGCCACCTGCAAAAAGGCGGCCTCGCCGGGCTCCCTCTCAGCGAGATCGCCGTGACTTTAGGCTACACCACGCCAGTGATCTCCAAGGCCAAAGACGAGTTGGAGGGGGCTGGGCTGTGTGAGGTGAAGCGCGCCGGGCGTTCGCTCACGCTCCAGTTTACCGAGGTGAAGGCGGATCTGTGGCAACAGGCGCTACCACGCCTCGGCTCGCCTGTAAGAAAGACGCGCTGGGTGCGTTGGGAAAACCCTGGCTACCCGGCGGTCGCCGCCGGTCTCACTGCGCTGAGCAAGCGCACGATGATCGAGGACGACCGCCTGCCTACCTTCGCCCTCGCCTCGAAGGTGGTTACGAAGAATTTGGAGGCCGGCATTTTCAACGGCTGTCGAGACGCTCACGAGGCCGATCTGCAACTGGAGGTTTGGGTCTATAATCCTGTGCTACTAGCACGAGACGAAATGGTCGACTCGCTCTCCCTCTACCTTAGCCTGCGCGATGTAGCGGACGAGCGGGTGCAGGGCGAACTGGATCACATGATGGAGGAACTAAAATGGTCAGAGGGCTAACGCTTTTCAGGGAGCGTTTCCGCGACGACGAGGGGAGTTTTATTCTCATCGGTGGCGCCGCGTGTGATGAATGGTTCTCGGACGCTGGGATGGCGTTCCGCGCCACGAAAGACCTCGACCTCGTGCTGGTGGTCGAGGTGTTGAACTCCGATCTGGTGGCGCGCCTGCGCCAGTTCATCGACGATGGAGGCTACCAGATCCGCGAGCGCACGAAAGGCGGGTCGCCGGTTCTCTACCGCTACGCTAAACCGAAAGACGCGGAGTTCCCCTTCATGCTGGAGCTGTTCAGTCGTCAGCCGGCAGGTATCGACATCGGCGAAGGCCAGATCATCACCCCGGTGCCTGCGGGCGAGGATCGGCACAGCCTGTCCGCCATCCTGCTCGATGAAAACTACTACGCCCTACTGCGGGAGCACAACGCGCTGCGCGACGGGCTCGCCATCGCCACCGCCACTGCGCTGATCCCGATGAAAGCCCACGCATGGCTCGATTTGACACGCCGCAAGCAGGGGGGCGAGGGCATCGACGCGAAGGACATCAAGAAGCACCGCGCCGACGTGTTCCGCCTGGCGGCGACCCTGCCGGGCGAAGCCGGCCCCCGACTACCCGACACGATCCGCGATGACCTCGCCCGTTTCCTCGACGCCATTCCAGAAAATTCAGACGACTGGCAGGCCATCCTCGCTTCGATCAAGCTCACCATCGGTGGCGCGCTCAAACCCGCTCAGCTTATCGCCGCCCTGCGCACCTACTTTCACCTTCCCGCCTGACATCAACCATGCTCGTCAACGCCACCGATTTTCTGAAAAACCTGCAGGTATTGCCGGGTTTAGTAGCTTACGGTGACGGGCGTTCCGTGGCGGACGTGGTGGAAGAAATGCTGGGCCATTTTCTCCGGCATGCGGATGCATCCGTGTGATGCGGGGAAGCCGGGGAGGTAGCCGGCGTGCATGCCGACACCACTGCTGGTGATGCGCATGAAGTAGGGCATGGGCGCGCCTTCGTAGCGGGCGCCGGGGGGAGGATTCGGGGTCTTGCGCACATCGACGTCGTTGTTGATGACGGTGCCGTCCGACGTTTTCCACACCCCATAGAGGTTCGAGCGGTGGTTTGCGCTTTTCTGGGTGATTTTGTAGCTCCCGGTGGGGGTTTTGAAACCTTCTCGGCCGCTGGAGATCTGCGAGATACCGACCAGGGTGCCGCCTTTGTAAAACCGCGCCCGCTGCTGACCTAGGCTGATTCGGATCGAAGGGGGGCCCGAGGCGCCGCTGCCGTCCCAATAGGACACGTTGTCTCTTTGGCCGCTGCCGGGCGTGCGCGAGGAACCAGCAGGCTGGCCGAGCGATTCGAGGTAGACGGTTCTGCCGCTGAGATCGCCGTATGGGTTTGACGAATTACAGGCGGGGAGGATGCCCAGCGCGAGGGCGAGGATAGGGATGATAGGGGGAGGAATTTTCACTTTCGCGACCAATTTGGTGAGGGCAAATTAAAGGTCAAGAGTGCATCGCGGTCAAGGGCGGCGGCGGCGATGGTGAATCGCGGCCT
>QIKC01000166.1 GCA_003232855.1 Verrucomicrobiales bacterium | reverse complement strand
AAGGTGGTGGCAAAAAAATTCGCCGTCAAAACGACCAGAAGAAGCGTCTCATCGCTCTCGGTATGGACGAGGCAGTGGTGACGAAAATGAGTGCGCGCGACGTTCTCACCAAACTCAAGTACCCGATGAAGGTTGCTAAGGAGTTCGGCGGCCAGTAGCGCCCGCGACCGGGGGGGAGTTACAGCTTGAACTTGCCCTCGCGGATCTGCCGCAGCTCGTCTTAGCTTGGCGACGAAGCGGTAGAGTACGGCGTAGAAGGCGTGGCGCCCGGCGTCCGAGAGCTCGCCGAGGAATTCGGGTTCGACGCGCAGGCAGAAGGTATGGGTGGTGGCGACCACTGAGGCACTGCGGTTTTCGCCGTTGAGTAGGGCGAGTTCGCCGAGCATCTCGCCGACGTTATCGAAGTGGGCCACCCGCTCGCCGCCTTTGGTGATATCGACCGCGCCTTTGAGGAGGATGCAGAAAAAGGTGCCCTCGTCGCCTTCGCGGATGATGAGGTCGTCGCGTTCGCATTCGAGCACCACGGTGTTGGAGAGGACTTTGTCGAGCAATTCGCCGTCGAGCTGCTGTAGAAAGGGCACGCTGGCTAGGGTCGGTGGCAGTTCGCCGGCCTCGTGTTGGTAATGAATTTCCCGCATCGCGTAGCGACGTGGCGAATCGGGTACCGCGCAAGTGGCGCCTGGTTTCATCAGCCTGCGCCAGTCTTTGTGGAAAAGCCTTGTCAGCGGGCGGGGAAAATCCTAGTTTCATTCCATGGAATGGAAAGGCAGACGCCGAAGTAAGAATGTCGAGGATCGCCGGGGGCAACGTGTCGGCGGGTTAAGGGGCTTGGGGGGCTTAAGAGGTAGGAGGGGTTCGGCTGTGGGTGGGCTGTTGCTGTCTCTTTTTACTCGCGGTAGTGGCAAGACGAAGTTGCTGTTGATCGGCGCTGCGGTGGTGGCGATGTTCGTTTTCAAGATCAGCCCGCTGTCGATAATGAGCTTCGTCAGCGGTGGTCCGGGGCCACAGCGGGTGGCGCAGGAGGCACCGGGCCCGAACGATGAGATGCGCGCCTTTTTGGAGACGATCAAGGCGGACAACGAAGACGTGTGGGCAAAGATATTTCAACAATTTGGCAAGGAGTATCGCCCGGCGAAAATGGTGATCTATTCCGATAAGACGGTGATGCCGGGCGGCGTGGCGGATTCACGCATGGGTCCCTTCTACATGCCGTCCAATGAGACGGTTTACATTGATCCGAAGTTCTTTCGCGAGCTCACTGAGCGATTCGGTGCCCCGGGCGATTTTGCGCAGGCCTATGTGATCGCGCACGAGATCGGCCATCATGTGCAAAATTTGTTGGGCTATACCGATAAGGTACACGGTCAGCATGGCCGGGTTTCGAAGAAGGAATACAACCGGCTCTCGGTGCGCCTCGAACTGCAGGCGGACTTTCTAGCTGGCGTTTTCGCGCATCACGCGGACGCGCAGTTCAACTTTTTAGAAGAGGGGGATATCGACGAGGCGATGAACTGCGCTCACGCCATCGGCGACGACACGTTGCAGAGGGAGAGCGGCGGCAGGGTGATGCCGGACTCGTTCACTCACGGCACCTCCGAGCAGCGTTCGCGGTGGTTCATGAAGGGATATCAGGGCGGTGATTTGCGCGAAGGGGATACTTTCAGCATGCCTTACGAGCGGCTCTGAGGTTGGTGTTGAGAGAGGTGGTGGCTCACTTGCCGAACAGGATGCAGATGGGCTTGGGGACGTTGATGATGCCCTTGGTCTGGAAGGTGAGGTGGCCGGTCTCGGGGTCGATTTGGTGCACGGAGACGGTGTTCGAGTTGGCGCCGGCGGCGAGCACCCAGCGCGCGGTGGGGTCGATATTGATGTTGCGTGGCCAGGCGCCGCGGACTGCTTGCACGGCGGTGGCGGAGAGCGTGCCGGTGGCGGGGTCGGCGCGGTAGCAGGTGATGCTGTCGTGGCCGCGATTGGAGGACCAGACGAATTGGCCGTCGGGGTGAACGATGATCTCGGCGGCGGAGTTGAAGAGTTCGCCAGATTTCACCTCGTCGCTCAGTGCGGGCTCGGTGCCGAGCCGCTGTGCGGTGCCCGCCGCGGCGTCCCAAGCGAAGGTGGTGACGGAGAGGGTGAATTCGTTGAGCAGGTAGATGAAGCGTCCGTCGGCGGAGAAGCGCATGTGCCGCGGGCCGCCGCCGGGGATACCGACGGCGAGGCCGTGTTTGATGATTTCCGTATTGTTGGCATCGATTTGATAGATGTGAATATTATCGGTGCCGAGGTCGGGAACGAGGGCGAATTTTCCATCGGGGGAGAAGCCGGCCCAATGCGGGTGCGGGGATTTCTGGCGTCGATCCACCACCTCCGACCCGCCTTCGTGTTCGGTGACGACTGGCTCCCCGAGCGCGCCGTCGGCGCCGATCGGAAATAGCGCTACCGAGCCACCGCCGTATTGGGCGGTGAGCAGGAATTTACCGGAGGAGTGAACGGCGATGTGGGCGCCACCGCCGTCGGGGTTGACGCTGCTGGTGAACTGTTCGAGCACGCCGCCGGGTTTCACGCGAAAGCCGGCCACGCCGGCGCCGCCTTCGACTTGCGCGACTGCGTAGAGCGTGGTGCCGTCCGGGTGCCAGGCGAGGAAGCCGGGACTGGGGATTTCGGCGGCGAGTTTTGCCGACTCCAATTTGCCGTTTTCGGGGTCAAAGCGGGCGTGGTAGATCCCCTTTGCGGCGCCGCCGCCGGTGCCGAAGAAGACATCGATGGGTTTGGCGGCGAGTGATCCGGCGAGGGTGAAAAGGGTGGTGATGGTGAGCAGGGCGGTCGTTTTCATAGTAGTAATGGGTGGATCGGGTTGTTTAGCTTTCTAGCTCGCCGGAGTTTTCGCGCAGCCAAGTGGCGAAGGACTCCTCGCTGTGTTGGCCGGCGGCGAGGGC
>QIKC01000294.1 GCA_003232855.1 Verrucomicrobiales bacterium | reverse complement strand
CCAAGGACAATTTTGTTCATCTGCTCGGTAGTATTTGGGTTTCATCACCGCCCACGGAAGGCAGATCGGCATCGGCGGGAAGCGGAGTAATCCTCAGCTTCTCCATCTGCCGGACGATGAGCTTATCGCAAAGAGAAATCTGCTCCTCGCGGCGCGCCCGACCGGCGGTGGCGATGCTGGTCAGAGCATCAATATCGTAGAGATAGACCCCAGTCAGCTCGCTGACATCGGCATCGATATCACGCGGCACTGCGATGTCGATCATAAACAACGGTCGGCCTCGCCGACGCCGCAGAGCCGGTGCGATCTCCGCCTTGCCGAGAATCGAGCCCGGGGCACCGGTGGAGCTAATGACGATATCCGCCAGCGCCAGCTCCGCCACTCCCTCGTCGAGATGCATCGCCCGACCGCCCATCTCGGCAGCCAGAGCGACCGCATTGTCATACGATCGGTTAGAGACGATAATTCCCTTCACCCCACGCGCCGACAGCGTTCTGGCCACCATTTGCCCCATCTCGCCCGCGCCAAATACCATCACCGTACAACGCGACAGATCGCCGAAAATCTTCTCCGCCAAATCGACCCCGGCGGCCCCCACGGAGGTGGCGCCACGGGTGATCGAAGAATTGCTACGAACATACTTAGCGACTTGGAAAGCCCTCTGAAACAACATGTTCAAAGCCTTGCCAGTCTGCCCGGCCGCGTGCGCCGCAGCATAGGCGCTCTTCACCTGACCGAGAATTTCGGTCTCGCCCAGCACCATCGAATCGAGACCACTGGCGACCCGAAACAAATGCCGCGCCGCCGCCGAACCGTGGTGGCTATAGAAAGGCACCCGCATCGTCTCGTCGAGCTGATAGATCGCATCGAAATGTCCGGCCAGCTGCTCCCTCCGATCCGCGTCCGCCGCCGCATAGATCTCGATTCGATTGCAGGTGGACAGCACCACCGCCTCGCCGAAGCCCGGCAGCGCCACAACGCCCGCACAGCTCTCCCCCAGCGAACCGGCCGCCACGGCAAACCGCTCGCGCAACGCCACCGGGGCGCTCTCGTGATTCAGACCTAGGCAGAAAATTTCCATCTCGGGATTACGGGCGACTAACTGGTGGCGGCGATCACCCACAGGCTCAACAAAGGCAGCGCAAACGCGAACACCGCACTGCGCGCCAACGCCATCGGCGGCACACCACGAGTGACGGCAAACACGCAGAGCAAGACGTAAGTCAACCAGACGGCATACAGCGGCCAGATCATGTGCGAGCTACCCTCGCCCGACATGCCATAGGCAAAAGCGATGCCGCCCGTTAGCAACACCGTGCCGACCAACGCCAAGCGAAAAGTCGCCACCGAGAGATTATGCATCGGCGGTAGGTTATAGAACAACGTGCGCAGATTACCGCGCCGCACCTGCCGCTCCTGAAGCAAATACATCAAACCGGCGATGAACGACATACCAAAGGCGCCGTAAGCGAGCAACGACAGCCCCTTGTGCATCTCCCCCCAGCGATCGACAGCGCCACGCAACTCTGCGGCAGCCAACGCCGCCTGGCGATCGAAGGGCATCAGCAGCGCCAGCAGACAACTGGCAAACACCAGCGGCGAGGTAAACACCCCCATCAGCGACAGCCGATAGGTCCGCCCCACCAACAGATAGATAATCACCATCGCCCAGCTGATAAACACCAGTATCTCCACCACCCCATAAACCGGGCAGCTACCGTGAACCTCGCCGCGGGCGACGAGGAACAAAGTTTGAAACAGCATCCCCACCAGCATCGCCGCGTAGTTCCAAGACGAATGCCGGAAAGAACCACTGCGCAAGCAAGCCACCGCATAGCAGAATCCCCCTGCGAAAAACAGGGTGGCGAGGGCAATAAAGAGTCTGTCCATGGTAGCGGGCGCGAATGAACGATAGGACGGGGCACCCGGCAACGCAAAAGGCGCGGTGCCAGTTGACCCCCCTGCAACCCTCTGGAAGGGTGCCCAGCTATGCAACCCTCCGAAATTCAACGCCTCTCCGACGCCATCCGCGACGTGCCCGATTTCCCAAAGCCGGGCATCATGTTCAGAGATATCACCCCAGTCCTCGGCGACGGCGAGCTGTTCGAACTGACCATCCGCGCCCTCGCCGAGACCGCAGGCGATGTGAAAATCGACAAAATCATCGGGATCGACGCACGCGGGTTCATCTTCGGCGCCGCAGTCGCTCACCTGCTAGGAGCGGGTTTCGTCCCCATCCGCAAAAAAGGCAAGCTACCCTGGGCGACCGAGATCGAATCCTACAGCCTCGAATACGGCGAAGCGGAAATCGAAATCCACAAAGACGCGATAGGCGCCGGCGAGAAAATTCTGGTGATCGATGACCTACTCGCCACCGGCGGCACCGCCGCCGCCGCACTGAAACTCATCGAACGCATCGGCGGCGAAGTCGTGGCGGTAGCCTTCCTGATCGAGCTGACCTCCCTCAATGGCCGCGAACGGCTGGGCGACGCGCGGGTGGAAGCGGTGCTCACTTATTGACGGGAATTACAACCGCTCTCCCGGCCTCACCGCGGCCGGCTACAGCTGGCGCTGCCGCGCCGCGCTGTAGCTGGGGGCGCTGACCCCGGCGAGTGCGGTGTGGAATGCAGTGTCGCTAGTAATTGGCACTTGTCGCAAGGTCGAAAAAACGTTTCTGGGCAGGCAAACGATTCAGTCCCTCTGCGCCCGTACGAAATCGCTGCTGGC
>QIKC01000307.1 GCA_003232855.1 Verrucomicrobiales bacterium | reverse complement strand
TATCCCACACATCTCAGACGCTCCTCCCCAAAGCCGCATCCCCCGCAGCCTCGCGGAAAAAATCCAGACTGCGAGCACACAGAACATGGCTCACTCCCGATATTTTCCAAATCCGACCGATTCGGGCAGCAATGATCGATCTAGCGATAAACATGGCGATCCGCTGGCATCCTGATGACCGCTGCGCCCTGGCGCAAAGCGCAAGATCCGGGGCTGCGCATTTTTTTGACAATTTTTTGAAAAATTCGTGTGAGATCCTAAGAGGTTGGGGAATTACCCGACTCCTCCCCCACGGCTGCCTCCCCTCACCCGCCCTCCGGGCACCCCACAACTTCAAATCCCACCTACTCAAATGATTATCAACCTCATGATGTCGGTCGCCCTGAGCGCCGGTGCACCCCTTTCGCAACCGCGTAACCTCACCAGCATGGCGCCCGCGCTCGCCGGCGTCCCCGCCACCACCGTCAACGCCGGTTGGCTCAAGATCCGCACCACCGCCTACACCCACACCGAAAGCGACCACTTGATCTACGGACGCAAAACCGCCGCCGGCACCACCTTGAAATACGGAAAAGTGCGCAGCGCCGCCGCCGATTGGTCGAAATTTCCCATCGGCACGAAATTTCGCATCAAAGGCGATCCAAGCCTGTACCAAGTCGATGACTACGGCGGCGCTCTCGTCGGGAAAAACACCATCGATCTCTACAAACCCTCGCTCTCATCGATGAACCGCTGGGGAGCCCGCCACATCGAGATCCAGATCGTCGAATGGGGATGCTTCGAGCGCAGCCTGAAGATCATGCGCCCACGAACGCGCAGCCGTCACGTGCGGAACATGGTGAATTCGATCGAGAATCGCGGCTAATCCCGCCCCATTTGACGCCGCCAGCCGCACTTCGCGCAAGCCCTTTACAAGCACTACCCAAGGCCCTATACTCGGCGCCCCATGATCGGATTTTTCATTGGTTTTTTAACTGTAGTGCTCGCCATCGCGTGCCTGTTGCTAGTACTTCTCGTGCTCATGCAGCGGCCGAAACAGGAGGGCTTAGGCGCCGCCTTCGGCGGTGGCATGACCGACCAGATGTTCGGCGCTCAGACCTCCAATGTCCTGCAACGGGCTACCGTTTACCTCGGAATCTTGTTCTTCACGATCACCATGGCGCTCGCCGTTCTCGTGGGCGTGGAGCAGAAAGGCCAACTCAGCAAAGAAAATGTGGCACTCGCCACCTCGAGCACGGACGACACGACGACCGAAACGAGCGTCGGCTCCCCCACCGCGCCGCCGATCGACCTCGATGCGGGCAGCGCCACTAAGATTATCGACAATGTCCCCGGCTTGATTCCCGATGCGGACCACACCGGAAGCCACACCGGAAGCCACACCGGAAGCCACACCGGAAGCCACACCGGAGTCGACACCCGAGGCCACACCGGCCAAACCCTAAGGCTGCGGCGCCCGCCGTCGAGCAACGGCCCGAACCATGAGCAAACTGCGGGGCACGATCAGCCACCGCTTGGCCTATTTTGGCTACCGGGCATTTGAATCGCTGCTCAAGTTAGTGCCATTGCCAGCATGCTTCATCGCAGGGCAGCTGTTGGGTCACGGCGCCTACTACGCCTTCGGCCCCTATCGCCGCTTGGCACGACGCAACCTCCACATCGCCTTCGAAGGCGAAATGGACGAGCGCGAAATTCACGCCCTAACACGACAACATTTTAGCACCTTGGGCAGCAACCTGCTCAGCAGCATCAAGCTCACAACCATGCGCGAACGCCAAGTGCACGAGCGCCTGCAGATCGAAGGCGCCGAACACGTCCGCGCAGCCACCGAGGCCGGGCACGGCGCCCTCTACCTCATCAGCCACCTCGGCGCTTGGGAGATCCTCGCCCAGGTCGGAGCCGCCGTCCCTGACGTCAAGCGCAGCACCCTCTACCAACCGCTCTCTAACCCCTACCTCGACGCCCATGTCCGCGCACGCCGCGAGCGCTCGGGCACCCGCACATTCGACCGCAAAGCGGGCTTCAACGCGCCGATCAAATTCACCCGCGACGGCGGCGCCCTCGGTATCCTCGTCGATCAGCACGCCGGCGACCTCGGCACCTGGTGCCCGCTGTTCGGTCGCCTCGCCTCGACCTCGAACCTCGCCCCCCTGATCGCCGCGCGCACCGGCGCCAAGATGTTCCCCATCAGCGTCGCCACCGTCGGGGTCGCGCGTTGGAAAATGACCATCGGCGCGCCGCTGGAGGTGCCCAAAGGCGAACCGCTAGAACACACGACCGCACGCATGAACCTCGAGATCGAAGCCGCCATTCGCCGCTCGCCCGCCGACTGGTTCTGGGTTCACAACCGCTGGAAAACGCCAAATCCCAAATTCCTGCTCACCAGCTACAAGCGCGGCATCGTCCTGCCCCCCGGCATGGCGAGCGCCGACCTCAAACCCTTCCGCATCCTACTGCGCTCGCCCAACCCCCTCGGCGATGCCTGCATGGCCGTGCCCGCAGTGCGAGCCATCCGCCGCGGACGTCCGGACGCACAAATCTCCGTGCTCTGCCCAGTCAACCTCGTTGGCTTTTGGAGCTCTGTTAGCGAAATTCACGCCGTCATCCCCCGCCCCCGATCCGCCAGCAACCGCACCATCGCCAAGACCCTGCGCGCCGCCGGCCCCTTCGACGTCGCCATCCTCTGCCCGAACTCCCCGCGCGCGGCGATCGAGGCCCGCCGCGCCGGCATCCCGCGCATCGTCGGCTACCCCGCCCGATGGCGCGACCGCCTCGTCGACCAACTGATCCCGCCGCGCGACGCCAGCAAAGGCCCGCGCCCACACCACGTCACCCACTACCTAAAAATCGCCCAGCGTATCGGCGCCGACATCTCCGAAGACAGCCTATTCGACCCGCCGCCCAGCACCATCGAACCCGTCCCCTCCCGCATCGGCATCAGCCCCGGCGCCGAATACGGAGCGGCGAAATGTTGGCCCGTCGACCGCTTCGCCGCCGCCGCCACCCTGATCGCAAAAAAACTCCCCGACGCGCGCTTCGCCCTATTCGGCACCCCCTCGGAAGCAGCGATCGGCACCCAGCTGAGCGACGCCATCGGCGACCGAGCCGAAAACCTAATCGGCGCCACCGACCTCCCCGGCCTCATGGACGAACTGCGGCGTTGCGCGGTTTTGATCACCAACGACACCGGCACCATGCACCTCGCCGCCTTCCTCGGCGTGCCGACCGTCGCCCTCTTCGGCTCCACCGAACCAGCCTGGACCAGCCCGCTCGGAAAAGGCCACCACGTGCTACGCCACCACGTGCCCTGCAGTCCCTGCTTCCTGCGCGACTGCCCACTCGATTTCGCCTGCATGAACGCCATCACACCAGAACAAGTCGCCGCCGCCGTATTTCGAGTTGTCGGCTGAACGCAACGGAGTAAGATAGCGGCGGCTGTCAGGGGCTATGGATTGCAGACTGATGAATCCGCCAGGGCTTGATCGCAGCAACGGTAGTTTGTTCGGCAGTGCCGTAGTTCCCTGGCAGCCACCTCCTCCCCAAAAAAAAGGTTTTGAATGGCCGGAGGCGCAAGGCTAGACCATCGTCCAGCCCCATGCCACCCACCGCAGAACACCAGCGCCTCGCCGACGACACCGCACACCGCGCGCACTGGAAACGTTGGGGCACCTACCTCTCCGAACGCCAGTGGGGCACCGTTCGCGAAGACTACTCCGACGACGGCTCCGCCTGGAACCACCTCCCCCACGACCACGCCCGCAGCCGCGCCTACCGCTGGGGCGAAGACGGCCTGCTCGGCTTCTCCGACCGCCAGTCCCGCCTCTGCTTCTCCCCCGCCCTCTGGAACGGCGTCGATAGCATTCTCAAAGAACGCCTCTTCGGCCTAACCAACCCAGAAGGCAACCACGGCGAAGACGTCAAAGAAGAATATTTTTACCTGCGCGCCACCCCCACCCACTCCTACGCCAAAGCCCTCTACAAATACCCCCAAACCAAGTTTCCCTACTCTCAATTAGTCAAAGAAAACCACCACCGCAGCGCCGCCGATCCAGAATTCGAACTCGCCGACACCGGCGCCTTCCACGCC
>QIKC01000093.1 GCA_003232855.1 Verrucomicrobiales bacterium | reverse complement strand
GCCAGCAATCTGTTTCTTGCGCGGCTCGATGTATTTCAAATAAAAGCGCAGGTAGTTATCGGACAGGCGGAAGTGGCTGACCTTTCCCTCGCCGCCACCGACCGTGAAATGCGGTTCCTCGCGCAGGAACCCGGCGATCTCCAGATCGCGCAGATAGTGTGAGAGATAACCCGCCCGCGTCTTGCCCAAAACCCCGCTCAGCTCGCTCAGCGTCTTGCTGCCACCCGACAGAGCGAGCGCGATCTTACGGTAAATATCCGCGCGGCGGGCGAATACGTCGTTAAAGATCGCGTCGAATTCGTCGATCCGCCCACCCTTGCGAAACAGCCCGCCCTCCGGCTCGAAGCACAACCGCCGGATGTTCTCCGCCGCCGAGGCCTTCGGGTCAAGCTGCTCCAGGTAGCCCGGCACGCCGCCGGTGACCGCCAACATGCGCAGCTTCTCCATCGCACTCACCCCCGTCGCCGCGCCCCACACCAACCCGCTACTCTCCGCCAAATTCAACTCCGGCAACTCGATGCGCGCCGCGATTCGATCGAGAAAACCCGTGTGCCGAATAATATTTTTTTCGATCCAAGTCGAAACCGAACCACACAGTACCACCACCAACCCACTGCGGCGCGCGAAACGCGTGTCCCAGGCGTCCTTAATTTTGCCCGCAAAATCTTTGTCATGGCGCCCCATCCACGAAATTTCGTCGAGCAATACCACCGTCTTCCCCGCCTCCGGCAGCAATCGCTCCAACAAAGCAAACGCCTGCGTCCAGCTCTTCACCGCCAGCGGCTCATCCAGCCCCATATACTCCGCCAGCCGCTCGCCAAAATGCCGCAACTGATCCGCATCCGTCTGCTCCTGCCGTGGCGGCAACCCCTGAAATTGGAAAAACACGTCCGCATGGCGCTCGCCAAACTCCTGAAAAAGCCGACTCTTCCCAACCCGCCTGCGTCCCGTGCAGGTCACCAATGCCCCACCCTTCCGCCGTCGCCACAAACCCACAAGGCGTTTAAGCTGAACGCTTCGCCCAGCAAACTCATCGGCCATTCGCCGCCGCTTAACCATAATTTGTCATTTTCGTGTAATTTATTTAACCCATTCCCCTTAACACCAAAAAGACATTTCGTCCATCATCATCAACTTAATTCAACCCTCATTAAATCACACCAAATCACCATTAAGCCGAATTAATGACAACCAATAAGCCAATTTCCCTTGCCACCAAACCGACATTCGTTAAACTCCTCGCATGTCTCCCAAAACCCTGATCGCCTGCTTTCTCGCCACCTTCAACGTCGCCGCCACCGGCGCTGAGAAGGAACGCCCCGACGACCACGTCGAGGCCGCCATCTCCGCCGACGGCAGCGCCACAGTACCGCAAGCGAGGATGGAAATGGTCTGGTGGAAAGAACGCCACGCGAAGAAGATCATCTTGGCCAACAAGGGCGACATCGATTTGTTATTCATCGGCGACTCGATCATCCATAGCTGGGAAAACGCAGGCAATAAAACATTCGAAAAATACTACGCCCATCGCAGGACGCTAAACCTCGGCTACTCTGGAGACAGCACCCAGCACGTCCTATGGCGCCTACTCAACGGCGAACTCCCCACAGTCGTCGATCCCTCAGTCGTTAATCCGAAAGTCGCGGTGCTCATGATCGGCACCAACAACACCGGCCAGTTCATGAATCCTGCCGCCGAGACCGCGGCCGGCATCAAGGCCATCATCGATCTGCTGCGCGACCGCCGCCCCGAGATGGAGATCCTCCTGCTCGGCATCTTCCCCCGAGGCGATCAGCCCGAGGATCAAATGCGCCTGCGCAACGAAGAGATCAACGCCATCGCAAAAACCTACGCCGACGGCGAAAAAATTCACTACCTCGACCTCTCCAAATCCTTCCTCGCCGACGACGGCACCTTGCCGAAAGACATCATGCCCGACGCCCTGCACCCCAACGCGAAGGGCTACGCCATCTGGGCCGCCGCCATGGAGACAAAGCTCGCCGAACTCGGCGGCTGGGAAAAAATTTCACCCTAACGGCGCCTACGCAGCCGATCCGCTTTTCTTCGGCACGAAGTCTGCGGCGTGGTAGGAACTGCGAACCAGCGGCCCGGAAGCGACGTGGGAAAAGCCCTTGCTCTCGGCGATCTCCCCGAGACGGGTAAACTGGTCGGGGTGGATGTACTCGACCACCGGCAGGTGCTTAACCGAAGGGCGCAAGTACTGGCCGAGGGTCAACGCGGTGACGCCGTGCGCCAACAGGTCGTCCAAGGCCACCAGCACCTCATCCTCAGTCTCCCCGAGACCGAGCATCAGACCGCTCTTACAAGCCACCTCGAAACCCTGCTCGGCGGCGATCACTCCAGCCTTGGCCAGAACCTCTAACGAACGCGTGTACTTAGCGCGCGAACGCACCAGCGGGGTGAGGCGTTCAACAGTCTCCAAATTGTGGTTAAAAACGTCAGGGCGAGAAGCCATGCACACCTCTAGGGCATCGTCCTTGCCGTTGAAATCGGGGACGAGGATTTCAATGGTGATACCGGGATTGGCGGCGCGCGTCGCCTCGACGGTCAACGCGAAATGCGCCGCGCCGCCATCGGCGACGTCGTCACGAGCCACCGCAGTGATCACCACGTGCTTGAGCCCCAGACGCCGGGTCGCCTCGGCGACCCGATCCGGCTCGTCGGCCTCCAGGGCGAAAGGCTTGGCAGTCTTCACCGCACAAAACCCGCAAGCGCGGG
>QIKC01000034.1 GCA_003232855.1 Verrucomicrobiales bacterium | reverse complement strand
TCCCCCTTGTCCGCCCCGTCGCCATGGCAGTCAAAACAATGCTCTTCAAGAATCGGCAACACCTGCTTCTCGTAGGAGATCCTCCCCTCTCCCGCCGCCGACGCGCCACCCATAAACAACGCCACACCCCCCGCAAAGGCGCTACGCATCAACACACGAAATTCGACAGCAAAAGACAACACTGCCAAGAAACCTCCGCCCACAGCCAAATTTCACCAAAAATTACCAAAAAAAATCGCCACCACCCATTCTTTCCCCACCGCCCCCAGCGGACTACAAGCCCACAACTCCAACTAATGGCAGCCGCAGCCCTCGCCACAGCTCCCCTTCATCTCGTCCTCATTCGGCATCCGCCCCAGCTCGAACACCAGCGACACCCACGAGCCGATCGTCTGATGCACCTCTTGAATCTTCTCCTGCGCATCGACAAAAGCCTTCGCCTTCGGATTGCCCAGCATCGCGTCGCGCGCCGAGTCGTATTCCGCGACCTCCCCAGCCGTCAGCTCCAAGCCCCCCTGCTGCTTCACTTGCAAAGCCTCGCCCCTCTCCTGCAACCCACTAAACATACCCATCGCCTCCTTGTCAGCCATGAAGGCCTCGACCGCAGAAAACACGCCCTTCAGCTCCGGGTCATCAAGCACCGCCCGACACAGATCCTGCGCTGATTCTTTATAGTTCGCGGTCGCCGCGGTAGATTCGCCAATAATGATAGACATGCGGGGAGATTTAGCGCACCCCGAGCATCCGTCAAGGACGAAGCCCGCCGATCCCCCGCAGCGGGTTGCAATACGCAATAATCGCGTTTACGACTTCCCGCATCGCCCTTAGAATCAAGGGCGCTTACTCAAACACCAACATTTATCTTTCCTACACACGATGTCTAAAAACTGCTGTTGTCGAATTTTCCGTGGCGAGGCCTGGGCCTGCTTTCTCCTCCGCATGTGGATCGCCATCCGCCTCAGCCTCGCCGGGATCACCAAATTCCTCGGCAAGAACGAAGAGGACAAGTGGGAACTCAGCAAGGAAAACGCCGCCGACTCCATGGAGAAAATCACCGGCGCCATGAAGACCAACACCCCCATCCCCCAGTGGATGCTCGACCAGTATTCCGCCGTGCTGCCCCTCGCCCTCGTCGGCGTCGGCTTCATGGTCGCTATCGGCCTCTTCACCCGCCTCTCACTGATCGCCGCCGGCGGCATCATCCTCTCCCTCTCCTTCGGCCTGCTGATGCTGCCCGAGGACGTCGATGGCACCATGCGCGGCATCGAACTCATCATCGTCGCGCTGGCGTTGATCACCGCCAAACACAACATCCTCGCCGTCGACAACCTCATCAACCTCGCCATCGGCAGTGGTCGGGACGACGACGATACCGAGGACGAAGCCCCGCGACGCAAAAAAGACTAAACAGGCCGCCCCCACCCAGACGCTCCACTTAGTGTAATCCATAACGCGAGCCCCCAACATCCCATGAAGTTCGACCCTATCGGCAAGGCCACCTCCGACAACCAGCCCCCTGCAAATGACGGCGACACCGGGGGCACGCCCCTGACCCGTCGGAACTTCCTGCGCAACAGTTCCGGAGCCGGAGTCGGCGTCGGGCTCATCGTTACCAGCAAGACCGCGCTCGGCCAGAAAGCCTCCAAAGAAGGCGTCCTCCGCTGTGGCATCATCGGCTACGGCGACCAAGGCAAAGCCCTACGCGAGTCCGCCACCTTCCTCAAAGACAGCGTCTGCTTCCCCGCCGTCGCAGACATTTGGTCACGCAACCGCCGCGCCGGCGTCGGCCAAATCGCCGGCAGCGGCCAGGGAGTCGGCAAAGACGGAAAAACCTGCATCGGCTACGAAGACGCAGAAGAGATGCTCAAGAACGAGGAACTCGACTGCATCATCGTCGCCAGCCCCGACTTCGTTCACGCCCAACACACCATCTTAGGGCTAGAATACGGCAAAGACGTCTACTGCGAGAAACTCATGTCCAACTCGGTCGAGTCCGCGCGCCAGATGGTTCAGGCGCAGCAACGCACCGGCAAACTTCTCCAAATCGGCCACCAACGCCGCAGCAACCCGCGCTACATCCACGCCCGGGAACTCGTCACCAAAGAGCGCCTACTCGGCTGGGTCACCCACATGACCGCCCAGTGGAACCGCGCCTTCGGCGGCAGCGTCCCGCGCGAAATCCCCCAAGGCAAAGACGCCATCTCCGATGAGGTCTTGCAAAAATATGGATACAACGGCGGCGCCATGGGAATGTTCGAATACCGCAACTGGAGGATGTTTAAAAAATTCGGCGGCGGCGTCATCTCCGACCTCGGCGCCCACCAGATCGACCTTTTCAACTGGTTCCTCGACACCACCCCGAACTCCATTTTCGCCCAAGGCGGCACCGATTTCTACACCGGTGAATTCCTGCACGACCTGCTCACCACCCAGGTGAAAGAGGAAATGGCCAAAACCAAATCCGCGAAGCGAAAGAAGAAGCTGGCCGCCGAGTTGGAGCTCGTCGACCAGATCACCACCGGCTACGAATACGCCGACAACGTCATGGCGTTCTACGAGTACGAGACCCCGCGTGCCCAGTGGGGCACCAAGGGCGGCAGCGGAGACGTCCTCAAAACACGCGCCTACTACCAGGTACTCACCACCTCCAGCTCACAGAAATTCTACGAGAAATTCATGGGCGAGTTCGGCACCCTGTCGATTTCCGAACTGACCGAATACAACCAAATCTACCGCGAGGCACA
>QIKC01000114.1 GCA_003232855.1 Verrucomicrobiales bacterium | reverse complement strand
TTTTTTATGCGATTTTATTCGCCCCGGTCATCGAGGAATTTCTCAAGCAGAGCGGCATGATTTACATCTTGGAGCGCCGCCCGTACCTCGCCAAACGCGCATGGCAGTTCCCCGTCGCTGCAGTGATCGCCGCAGTGATTTTCGCCACCGTGGAGAACCTGATGTACCTGCATGTCTACGGCGCCGACCTCTCGGATGCTGATCGCAGCGACCTGGCGCGTTTTCGTTGGCCGGTCTGTACGGCGCTGCACGTGGGCTGTGCCTTCATCGCCTCCGTTGGCTTGGTGCGGGTTTGGAAACAGCAGAATGCCGATGGCGCGCCGGCGCAGCTCTCGCACGCCTACCCGCTGTTCGGTAGCGCCATTGTGATTCACGGGCTCTACAATTTTGCCGCCATCTATTTGATTCGAATCGGCGAGTGAGCGAGACCTGTGATCGGGGCTTGACCGGGTGGCCAGCGGCGGGCGAGGATTGTCCCCATGAGCAAGATCGTCAGCATTCACCCCTATTTCAAAATCCACGAAGGAAACTTGGACGCCTTCAAGGCACTGATGCCGAAATTCACCGCCAAAACCGCGCCCGAGGCGGGGTGCCATTGGTATGATTTTTCGATCTGCGGTGACATGGCTCACTGTCGCGAGGCCTATGAGGGGGCGGCGGGATTGTTGGAGCATCTGGCCAATGTCGAGGAGCTGATCGGCGAGGCCTTGACCCTCTCGGAACTGGTGCGAGTCGAGGTACACGGTGCGGGCGCCGAGTTGGAAAAACTTCAGGAGCCGCTCGCCGACATGAATCCGGATTACTACGTTCACCAGATCGGCATCGGCAAGCCCTAGCTGGTGATGGAAACGAGAGGAGACAGCTGGAAGTTTGCGATGGCGATGGCGGCAGTGGCGCTGCTCTCGGGTTGCCTCTCGGGTTGCAATTCCAAACCCGTGCCGGCCGGTGGCGTTGCGAGCTCCGTGGGCGGCGCGTCGCTATCCGGGCGGCTGCTCTCGGCGCCGCAGGTGGTCAACGTCTCGCAGTATGACCCGAAGGAACGGCAGCGGCGCGGGTCGTCCTATTCCGTGACCGATTTGTCGGCGCTGCGCCGCAACGGGGCGTTGGGGCTGATCGCGCGTTGTGGTAAGGGGAGGGCGCTGGACGAGAAGTGCGCGAGCTTTCTCGCTGCCGCCGAGCGCCAGGGGATGCTGCTCGGTGCCTACTATTTTGTCCTCGACGGGGTCGATCCCGCCTGGCAGGCGGATCGTTTTATCAACCGGCTGCGAGCGATCAAATCGTCGCGCCGGTTGCGAACGGATAAGATATTGTTAGTGGGCGATTTTGACCAGGCTTCGTCGGCGTCGGACATTGTGCGTTTCATCGATCGCATTGAGAAACGCACCGGGAGCTTGCCGATGATCTATCTGGAGAACAGCGCGCGGCTGCGCGCGACCTTGAGTCGCGCCTCCGCCGCCCAGAAGCGGCGCATCCGCCAGTGTCCGTACTGGCTGGCTCTCTACTCGGACAGCGGATCGGGGATGGAGACGCCGGCGCGGCTGATGGCGCAGTACGGGATTTGGAACCGCTGGGTGCTGTGGCAGTACGGCGGAGTCCACTGGGACAAGCGTCGGGGGCGCTCGCAGGTGAAGCATTACAACGCTGGGCGCTGGCGCTCGCCACCGTACTTCGGCGATCTCGATCGGCCGCTGGAGCGCAATGCCTTCAACGGCTCCACCGCCGGCCTGCACCGCTTTTGGGTCGGGCAGTCATGGCGCTGGTGAGCCGGAGCCGGTCGCGGGAGGAGAGCCTATTGGTGAATGCGAGTGCTTTCACTATAAGGCGCTGGATCTCCACTCACCACGACGGAGTCAGATCGAAATCCGGTCGTGGCAGGCCCAGCTTGATCCCGATTTCTCGTAACCATTTAGGTATCGAAGAGAAGTTTGTCAGTTTTCAGCAAGAGTTCCAATCTTCACCTCACCAGTATTTCCGTACATCCCTGGCGCCTCTAAAGGCGTAGCGACGGCGCCCCCCCCGGCCTCACCGCGGCCGGCTACAGCTGGCGCGCAGCGCCGCCCTGTAGCTGGGGGCGCCGACCCCGGTGGGTGCGGTGTGGAATGCAGAAACGGCACCGCACTGCAAGTCCGCGCTCCAATAATTCTGTCAATTCCGTTAATTCTGTCAAAAAATCCGTCGACCGTTTTAAATAACAGAAATCCGAAAAAATGTCAGAAAGCACCTGAAGGCTCACCGCGAAGAATCGGGATCACTACGCTACGGTTGGCTCATCCCGTGCGCTTCGGCGACGGCGGGGCAGGTGACTTTCCCGTCTCGGGTGTTGACGCCGCTGGCTAGGGCGGGCTGCTTTTCGATGGCGCCGTCGAGGCCGTAGTCGGCGAGCTGTTCGATGTAACGGTGGGTGACGTTGGTCAGTGCTTGGGTGGCGGTGCGGGCGTAGGCGCCGGGCATGTTGGCGACGCAGTAGTGGATGACGCCTTCTTCGACATAGGTCGGGTCACTGTGCGTGGTGGGGCGGGTGGTCTCGGCGCAGCCGCCTTGGTCGACGGCAATGTCGACGAGCACGCTGCCGGGTTGCATGAGTTTTAACATTTCGCGAGTGATGAGCTTGGGTGCCTTGGCGCCGGGAACGAGCACGGCGCCGATGATGAGGTCGACGCGGGGTAACTGTTGCATCAGTGCGTCGGGGCTGGAGTAGAGGGTGTGCGCGGTGTGCAGGGTGATATCGAGGAAGCGCATGCGCTCGAAA
>QIKC01000088.1 GCA_003232855.1 Verrucomicrobiales bacterium | reverse complement strand
CGTCGGAATACTGCGGACGACACGCAGCGTGTCGATTAACTCATCTGAACATTCCATGTGGAACATGCAGTGCAAGTGATCCAGATGTTCGCGCAACCAATTGATATCAACCGCGATCTCACGCACTTCCGACGGGCACTCAAGCAGTGACACCAGCCGCCGCCGGAGGGCAGTTCCTCCCGTCTGCACAGGAACGCGAATGGCCAGTTGTTCGTTCGTTCGCACGATCCAAAAATTGGAATCGCCCCCAAGAAATAGGGTGTTATCGAGTCTAGGCCGTCGCAAAAACACGCTTCCCTCCCGCTCGGGATCGACGCGCAGCGCCATCGGCAGGCGGGTGAGTGTTTCGGCGATGGTCAGATGCTCCACCTCCGCCGAGCGCTTACCATCTGCGGCGATCGGCAAGGCGTCGCCGATTCCGTCCTCGAGAAGAATCAAAAAATCCGCCGCCGGGAGACTCAACAGTTGCGGCTCGGCGCTCAGGCGTACGCCGAACTCCCGCCAACGCGCCAGCAGCCGTTCCTGAAAACCCTCAACCCACTCGATGCCCGGATCAGCGACCGCCAGACGCAGCGCCACAGGACGCTTTCCATCCCAATATCCTAAGGGCTTCAGCAGCGTCGGAAGCCACGCAATTTGCGGAGAAATAGTTTTAATAACTTTAGCCTCTGCCGTTTGCGACGATTCCCCTCCCCCCTTCTTCGGCGCATCTAAGGCGCTCAATGCCACGGCGATCGAATGCTCGCAAATCCCCCCATCACGGCGGGAAATCGAGCACGAACAGAGGTTATCCGCATCGCTCAGCGAGCGAATACGCAGCCCACAGACCGTTTTGCGGCGCCCCTCGACCACCAAACCACGGATCAACAGCGGAGCATCGCCACCACCCTCGATCCCCGCTTTCATCACCGATCCGGCGGCCACCAGGAGGCGCGCCTTCTTCATCGCCTGCCATCCGGCGAGCTCTGGAAGGTCTTTGCTAGAGATGTTCATCAGAGGAATGTTCTACTTGGCGGTGGTTGCGATTGATTTATGCGGCGCCTTGGAGGAAGAGGGACAGATC
Organism: Verrucomicrobiales bacterium; assembly: GCA_003232855.1. Classification (GTDB taxonomy): domain Bacteria; phylum Verrucomicrobiota; class Verrucomicrobiia; order Verrucomicrobiales; family DEV007; genus SZUA-55. The sequence goes on along the minus strand of QIKC01000088.1, from coordinate 1,702 downwards.
CCGGTTGATGAATATCGTAGCCATTGCAAACCAAAAAGGCGGCGTCGGCAAGACGACCACCGCGATCAACCTCTCTACCTGCTTGGCGAGCTTGGGCAAGGCGCGTGTTCTGCTGATCGACCTCGACCCGCAGGCCAACGTCACCAGCGGCCTCGGCTTCACCCCGACGCCAAACACTAGCCTTTACGAAGTGCTCATCGGTGGCGAACGCCTCGCCGACCGAGTCATCCCCACCCGCTTCGACAACCTCTCGCTAATCCCCTCCGACATGGATCTTGCCGGCGCAGAAATCGAGCTGGCACAGGCCGAAGACCACCTCACCCGCCTGCGCGAGGTGCTCTCCCAACTGCGGGTCGCGGCGATGTACGATTTCGTGTTTATCGACTGCCCGCCCTCGCTCGGCGTGCTCATGACCTCGGCGCTGGCAGCAGCGGACGAGCTGCTCATCCCACTGCAATGCGAATTTTTTGGCCTCGAGGGGCTGGCCAAAATCGTCCACGTCCAAGATCAAGTGCGCCGCTCGGGCGCCAACCCCGACGGCCGCATCGAGGGCATCGTCATGACCATGTACGACGGACGCACCAACCTCTCGCGACAGGTCGTCGAACAAGTTCGCGAGCACTTCCCCGACGAGGTCTACCAGACAGTAATCCGCCGCTCGGTGCGCCTCGGCGAGGCACCCAGCTTTGGTCAAGCCATCATCGAATACGATCCCGCCAGCAGTGGCTCAGTCGATTACCGGTCGCTGGCGCAGGAATTCCTCACTCGCCACCGTTAAAAAACATCTTTCGAGAAGGCGAGGTTTTGGTTTCCAGACGCCGGATATCCGCTTTATTAGCGCTCCCCAGAATCCGACTCGATCGGCAGATGGGCAAATTTTCAACAACACATTGATTTTCAAGGCACAACGAAATGGTTAAGTGGATACTAAAAAAAATCGTCGGCTCCAAGCATCAGCGCGAACTGAAGCGCCTGTGGCCCATCGTAAAAAAGATCAACGCACTGGAGGCGGAATTTCAGTCGCTGAGCGACGATCAATTACGCGCTAAGACCAGCGAATGGCAGGCAACTCTGCGCGCCATGGAAGAGCGTGTCGATACCGAGGTAGAGGACTGGAAGCGGGACAAACGAGCCGCCATCAGTGACGATGACGCCCAGGCCTTGCGCGACCTCGAAGAACAAGCGCGCCGCCGCAAGGCGGAACAGGTAGCCGACATCCACGACCAGCAGGGAAAATATCTCGACGATATCTTGCCCGAAGCTTACGCGGCGGTGAAGAACGCCGCGCGGCGGATGATGGGGCACACCTATTCGGTCTGCGACCAGCCGGCCACTTGGGACATGATCCACTTCGACGTGCAGTTGATCGGCGGCATCGGCCTGCACCGCGGCATGATCGCCGAGATGGCCACCGGCGAGGGCAAAACCTTGGTCGCCACCCTGCCACTCTACCTCAACGCCCTGACCGGCCGCGGCGTCCACCTCATCACCGTCAACGACTACCTCGCCCGACGCGACTCGGAGTGGACCGGCGAGCTATTGAAATTCCTCGGCCTCGAAGTCGGTTGTATCCAAAACCAAATGCCGCCCCCAGAGCGGCGAGAGAATTATAACCGCGACGTCACCTACGGCACCAACAGCGAGTTTGGTTTCGACTACCTGCGTGACAACGGCATGGCCAACACCAAAGACGAACAAGTGC
>QIKC01000202.1 GCA_003232855.1 Verrucomicrobiales bacterium | reverse complement strand
GCAGGGTCGTTATACAGTTGCTCCGCCGCAGTGATGAAGGCGGTTCCGTCCTCGGGCGAGACGGTGATGCCGGCGTTCTCGTTGTTGATGATGCGCGCGGCGAGATTGACCTCGGGGACGGCGAGCAGGATGGGGCGTCTGGCGCAGAGGTAGGTGAGCACCTTGCTGGGGACGGAGAAGATGCCCGCTTCGGGCTCGAGCACGCCGGTCAGGACATCGCCTGCGGCGAGCACCTCGGGCAGGCGGTCGAAGGGCTGATAGGGGAGCAGGACGAGGTTGTCCAGCCCGCGCTTCGCGCGTTCCTTTCGCAACCAGTCCGTGCCGATGCCCTCGGAGACGACGACGACGCGCACGTCGGGATTGCTGCGGAAATTTTCGGCGATGCCGAGCAACAGGGACGGGTTGTGCTTCATACCCAGCGTGCCGGTGTAGAGGAAGACGAACTTGTCGTCGAGACCCTGCTCCTCTGACCAGGCGTTGGTCTTGCTGATGACGGGCAGGCTTTCGAGCGGCGCCCAGTTTGGAATCACCGTGATCTTGTCTGGATCGGTACCGAACTGATCGATCATGATCGGGCGGAAATCTTCGGTGATGGCGATCACGTGATCGGCGCGCTTCAGCTGCTGGCGCTCGAGCCGCTTGTAGTAACTGCCGATGAAGCCGCCAATGAAAGGCAGCTTTTTGCGCACCAACCTATCGACGGCGATGCTGTAGAAATCCTGGCACCAGAAAACGAAGCGGCGGTCGCTGCGGCGGCTCGCTTCGAGCAGGGCCGCCTGAGTTTCGGTGGGAGTATTCGAGGAGAGGACGATGTCGGGATCCCAACGTTCGATGAGTTCAGCCGCGCGGTTCCCGTAGTCGATCTCCATGGCCCGGCGGCGGCGGAACGAGTACTTGTGCTTCGCGTAGTCGGGATCCATCGGCACCTCGGTCGAATCGAAACCCTCCGGGTCGTCATCGCGACGGGCCAGATCCCCGCGTGGCGTTTGCAGGGCGCCCGCATAGGCGTGCAGCACTCGGTGCCCTTGGCGTGCGAGTTCTCGGCTCAGTTGAACCTGAAAGGGATGACCGGCGTAATCGTGAAGGAGAATATTCATAAATTTCATAAAACTTAAAGCAAAAGTAGTCGTGATGCATTAAAAATATGAAAATTATTGCTATAGTGATTATTTGACCTAAATTTATAAAACCTGGAGCCGCCGCTCCGCTTATTTTTTAAATTCGCAATAATGAGCCCACATAATGTCGTTATTTGCTTCGATACCCACACGCCCTACCTGGCGTTTCGGGTATCGCGTCTGGCAGCGGAGATCGCCTGCACGTGGTGTTGATCGCGGGGAAAGAGGAGAGCTATGGCTGGGATGGTGAGGGGTTCGAATCGCAGTATGGCGGGGTGCCGGTGCAGGTGTTGTCGCCGACTTTCAGGGGTTTGGGGCTGCGGGGGTATTTCAAGATCTCGACGCTGAAGACGACGGTGAAATTTTTTGTCACCTTGTTGAAACTGAGGCCGAAGATGGTGCTGGTCGGGGGTTATGATCGGCCGGAGTCGATGGCGGCGGCGTTCACTGGTTGGCTGTTCCGCTGGCGAGTCGGGGTGATGCACGATTCGCGTTTCAACGACGCGGAGAGTTTTAGCAAAAGCGTGGTGTTAGAGAGGCTCAAGAGCTTGGTGGTGCGGCGTTACCAATTTTTTATGTGTTCCGGGCAGGAGTGCGTCGACTATTCGCGCTTCCTCGGCGGGCGCAAAAAACCGGCTTACCGCGGCGGCTGGAACGTGGTGGACAACGTGGCGATCGGCGAGGCCGCAGACGACGGATCCGCTGATGCGGCGATCTATCAACACTTTGGAATATCAAAAGGCGACCCCTATTTTCTGATGGCGATTCGTTTTATCGCCAAGAAGAATGCGGTGCGAGTGCTGGAGGCCTACGCGCTGGGTTGTGCCCGATCCGGGGCGGACATGCCACGGCTGGTGATCTGCGGACAGGGCGAGTTGGAGGAGGAATACCGTGCCGCTGTGGAACGGCTGGGGATCGCCGACCGGGTGTCGATCGTCCCGTGGTTAGACTACAGTCAGGTGCCGAGGGCGGCGCGATTATCGACGGCGTTGTTGCTGGCCAGCACGCACGATCAATGGGGGCTGATCGTCAACGAGGCGCTGGCGGCGGGGGCGCCGGTGTTGGTGTCGAACCGTTGTGGGGCGCACGAATTGGTGAAGAATGGGGTCAATGGCTACACTTTTGAGCCGGGTGACAGCGAGCACCTGGCATCTCTGCTGGTCGAGCTAGCGAGTCAGCCGCAGCGGCTAGCCGAGTTCCGTAGCAACGCGGCGCCGAGCATGGAGGGCTTCGCGATCGAGGGGTTCCTCGATGTCTATTTCGAAGCTTTTAAACATTTTGGCCTGATCTCCAGCGCCGACGCATCGCCCGAGAGGATCGGGGAAAGCGACTGCCGGCAGGTGGGTGGGGGCGAACAAAAGACACAAGCGATATGAAACTCAGAACAACTCTAACAAAATTCTTTGCGCGCCGGGCGCGCCTTGCCGCCTGCGCGATCATTTTCTCGACACTGGGGCTCGGCGCGGCGTCGGCGCAGACCTTGAATTGGGGTAATGCGGTTTTCGATGTCAGTCTGGACAGCGATGGTAATTCGATTGACGATGCGACCTTTACTTTCGAACTGGGGACTTTCTCGTCCGGTTTCGTGCCGACAGAGTTCAATACCGGGCAGTGGGCGAGCGAGTGGACGACGTTGGATTCGACGAGCTATAATGACGCCGCCGAATTTTTCTCTGCAAGCTATACGATCGATGTAGGGGACGCATCACTGGCGGGTGAGCAGGCGTACATTTGGGTCTACAACAACATGATAGGGGATGAAACGAGCGAGTGGGCCGTGATCACCGACGATAGCAGCGGTGATGAATGGGTGGTGCCGACCTACATCGATCCGGGCGCAGGAGGGCCTCCGCCTGGCACATTTGATTGGAGGGTTTCGACGGCTACGACGTCGTTGTGGGGCGGGTTGAATAACACGGCCGGCCCCGGCGAACAGCAGGTGGTGCCCTCGAACTATGCGTTACAGACGTTCACCTTTTCTGCGCCCATCCCGGAGCCCTCGAGCGCCGTGTTCCTAAGCGTCGCAGCTCTCGGGCTATTACGGCGGCGGCGTTAAGGCGTCTTGGTGCGCTGGTGGGTTGTTTTTGGTGAAGGCATATCGCCGGGGGTGGGGAGCTGTCCGGCGGCGACACTGTCGCCCTGTAGCTGGGGGCGCTGACCCCGGCGGGTGCGGTGTGGTTGCCGTTACGGCGAATTTTCATGCCTTCAACAGTACCTGGCACTGTTTCTGCTGTTTCCTACATCGATGATTTTGGCGCGACTACAATTCGGCCAAACGACACGACAACAAATCGGTTGCAACATTTATCGATGTTCGAAAAGAAAGTAATCAACTTTTTGATCCTTGAAAAACACCGAAAAAGAGAGCGGTTTTAAATCTCCGTTTTTTGTGAGACGTTTGTAATATATCCACATATCTCCATCTTCAGTTGAGGGTTCTCCTAATTTGTCTAATACTACATTTTTTGACGCACCAACAAAAACCTCTTGCTGAACCTCCTCTTGGGTAAACATTTTCTTATCATTCGCATCGTGCAATCGAAGAGATTTATAGGTGAAAAATGCCAGGGCAATAAGTAAAATAAAAATTCCAAATTTCATGGCTTCTTGTATCGGTAAATAATATTATTCGGATGGGTGGCGCTACCTTTTTTCTGTGTGATTCACAGTCTAATTTTGACCAGTTATCTGATGCCTTCAACAGTGCCTTGCACTGTTGCTGTTGCTCGTTTGGCGGCTTTTGGGATGAGTATCATCTCGATGGGGAAGATAGCGTATCCGCGCTCTGGGCGGCAAGGATTTTCTCGTTTTCTCTTTTTGTGGAGGCATGATCGCCGGAGGTGGAACTGTCCGGCGGCGAAGCTGTCGTCCTGTAGCTGGGGGCGCTGACCCCGGCGGGTGCGGTGTGGTTGCCGTTACGGCGCAGTTTTATTTTTATTAGCTGCGGCACCGCTCTCCCG
>QIKC01000302.1 GCA_003232855.1 Verrucomicrobiales bacterium | reverse complement strand
GCGGCGAAAGCACTGAACGTCGATCCCGCCGATGCGCTGGTGCTCGAGGACTCCGAAAACGGCCTGCGCGCCGCCACCGCTGCGGGCATCCCTTGCGCCATTATCACCAACCAAATCACCGCCGGCGGCCAGTTCCCCGATGCGATTTTGGAGGTCGTCTGCTTCACCGACCCGCAGGTGCAGGCGCTGATCTAAACTTGCCAAATCTGTCCGCTTTCACGAAAGGGGAAAAGCCGCCTTTACAAGCCGCCCCGGTGATGGCAACAAGGAACCCGCATGCCTAAGGATACCAGCCTAAAGAAGATATTACTGATCGGCTCCGGCCCCATTGTCATCGGCCAAGGCTGCGAATTTGACTACTCCGGCGTGCAGGCCTGCAAGGCGCTAAAGGAAGAGGGCTACACGGTCGTCCTGGTGAACTCCAACCCGGCGACCATCATGACCGATCCGGAGTTCGCCGACCGCACCTACATCGAGCCGATCACTCCGGAAATCGTCGAGAAAATCATCGCCAAGGAACGACCCGACGCGCTGCTGCCGACGCTCGGCGGCCAAACCGGACTCAACACCGCCATGGAGCTCGTGCGGCGCGGCGTATTGGACAAATACAACGTCAAGCTGATCGGCGCCAACGCCGAAGCGATCGAAAAGGGCGAGGATCGGCAGTTGTTCAAGGACGCGATGATCAGGATCGGCCTCGACGTCCCGCAGTCGGGCGTCGCGCGGGAGATGGCAGGAGCTTTCACCATCGCCGAAGAAATTTCCGTCAAAACCGGAGTGCGTTTCCCCCTGATCATCCGCCCGGCCTACACACTGGGCGGCAGCGGCGGAGGTATTGCTTACAACCGCGAAGAGTTCGAAGAGATCGTCACACGCGGGCTCGACATGTCACCCGTCACCGAGGTGCTTATCGAAGAGTCACTGCTCGGTTGGAAAGAGTACGAGATGGAGGTCATGCGCGACCGTAAAGACAACTGCGTGATCATCTGCGCGATCGAAAATTTCGATCCGATGGGCGTCCACACCGGCGACTCCATCACCGTCGCCCCGGCGCAGACCCTAACCGACAAAGAATACCAAATCATGCGCGACGCCTCGTTCGCCATCATCCGCGAAATCGGTGTCGAAACCGGCGGCTCGAACATCCAGTTCTCCACCTGCCCGGAAACCGGAAGAATGATCGTCATCGAGATGAACCCACGCGTGTCGCGCTCGTCGGCGTTGGCGTCAAAGGCCACCGGCTTCCCGATCGCCAAGATCGCCGCCAAACTCGCCGTCGGCTACACTTTGGACGAACTGCCCAACGACATCACCCGCGAGACACCGGCCAGCTTCGAGCCGACCATCGACTACTGCGTGGTCAAGATCCCGCGCTTCACCTTCGAAAAATTCCCCGAAGCCGACCCGACCCTGACCACGCAGATGAAGAGCGTCGGCGAGGCCATGTCGATCGGGCGAACCTTCAAGGAAGCCATGCAAAAGGCGCTGCGATCGCTAGAGGTCGGACGCTTCGGTTTCGGCGCCGACGGCAAGGCCAAAGCGGACGCCGCACCAGACGCGGAAGAACTAAAAACGAAGCTCGCCGTGCCCAACGCCGAGCGCATTTTCTACCTGCGCGCCGCCTTTGCCGCCGGCATGACGGTAGAAGACATCTTCGAGCTGAGCGCCATCGACCCCTGGTTCCTGCGCCAACTAGAACAAATCTACCAAGCCGAAGACGGCATCCGCACCGGCACGCTGCCGATGCGCCGCGCCAAAAAATTGGGCTTCTCCGACCGCCAAATCGCCCACCTCACCGAGCGCACCGAGCTCGAGGTGCGCGCCGCGCGCAAGGCGGAAGGCGTGCTGCCCACCTACCGGCTGGTCGATACCTGCGCCGCCGAATTCGAGGCCTTCACACCGTATTTCTATTCGACCTACGGCGACGAGGACGAAACACCCGGCGGCGATAGGAAAAAGGTCGTCATCCTCGGCGGCGGCCCCAACCGCATCGGCCAGGGCATCGAGTTCGACTACTGCTGCGTCCACGCCGCCTTCGCGCTCAAAGAGCTCGGTTTCGAGACCGTCATGGTCAACTCCAACCCAGAGACCGTCTCCACCGACTACGACACCAGCGACAAGCTCTACTTCGAGCCACTCACCTTCGAAGACGTGCTCAATATCTGCGACAACGAAAAGCCCTGGGGCACCATCGTCCAGTTCGGCGGCCAGACGCCGCTCAACCTCGCCGCTGACCTAGAGGCCGCCGGAGTGCCCATCATCGGCACCTCACCGAAGAGCATCGAACTGGCCGAAGACCGCAAAATTTTCTCCGCCCTACTCGACGAACTCGGCCTCAAGCAAGCCGAGGCCGGCACCGCGACCTCCGAGGACGAAGCGGTCGCCGTCGCAGCGCGCATCGGTTTCCCGGTATTGGTGCGGCCGAGCTTCGTTCTCGGCGGACGGGCGATGAAGATCGTCCACGACGACGACGAACTGCGCGGCTACATGCGCACCGCAGTCGAGGCCAGCCCCGACCGACCGGTACTCGTCGATCGCTACCTAGAAGACGCCACCGAGATCGACGTCGATGTAATCTCCGACGGCGAGACCTCAGTGCTCGGCGCCATCATGGAGCACATCGAGCAAGCCGGCATCCACTCCGGCGACAGCGCCTGCGTGATCCCGCCGTTCTCGTTGAGTGAGGCCATGAAAGAGGAAATCTCCGTCGCCGCCAAATCGCTGGCCAAGGGGCTCGACGTGCGCGGCCTAATGAACATCCAGTTCGC
>QIKC01000204.1 GCA_003232855.1 Verrucomicrobiales bacterium | reverse complement strand
TGCCGCCATTGCCAGCAGGCCGGCGTTGGTGAACCACACCGCGCGTTTCGTCACCAGGCTGGCCTTTGCCGAGGGAATACGCTCGCGCAGGACGAACAGGTAAACCGGCGCGATCAGAAACAGAATGACCGGGTTGCGCACCATGGCGTAAACGAGGCGCCCCTTGCGGTCGAGCTTGAGAAATTCATCAACGGTCAGCGTCCAAACGTCGCCCACTCCGCGACGGTCGAGATCGCCCGAGGTCGCATGGTGGATGGAGTGTTCCCAGCGCCAGTGCTTGTACGGAGTAAAGGCTAGGACACCGGTGACGAACCCGATCACGCGGTTCAGCTTTTCGCTTTTGAAAAAAGAGTTGTGACAGCAGTCGTGGAATATGATGAACACCCGCACTAACAGACCACCAGCCAACGGCACCAGCGGCAGCAGCCACCAGAGAGATGTCGGAGTCTTGACCACATGATACATGGCCGCCCAAACGGCAAAATACAGACCGAGGGTGGTGACCAATTGCCATGTCGCTCGCCAAGAAATCGGCTTCTCAAATTCTGCGACGATTTTTTTCCACTTCCTCACCTCTGAGCGAGAGGGCGGTTGGTGGGCGTGGGCGCTTGACTCTGACATAGATGGTGGGTCTTACGGGAAAAGGGAAAAGGCTAACGACTGGCGCTAGAGAGCGCCACCTAAGCGCAGGATCCCGCGCGAGGCGAATGGGAATACGGCCAGACATTACTCTTTCCACGATATTTAACTAATATTAAATATCCACCCTCGCTAGCCCATATTCTATGCGAGTTCCAACGCCCCGCCTACCGGCACCGGCGCTACTTTTTCTCGAAAATGTTGAAAAACCTCCCCGTCGCCACCGGAAACTCGGCTTTGATGTAGTCGGCGTGCGTGCGCTGTCCCAAATCCTCGCGAAAGGGCACCGCGCGATCGAGCCGGTCGGTATAGCCCATGACATGCAATCGCGATGGCGCGCGCGTGCTCCACGGCCCGGCGAAAGCGAATTTCACCTTGCGATCGCCACGCACCAGAACCAACCCCACGCCGCTCTCACCTCGATGCACCGTCGTCAGCACCGCCTCACGCGGCACCTCTGGATAGGACAGCAGGGTGCGACCGGAGAGCAGTTCGTAATACGGCGAATCCAGCCCGATCATGTCGAGCAGACTGGGCATCACATCGAGATGACTAACATTGGTCTGAGCCGGCAGCTCCCCCAACCATTTCGGCCACTTGATGATGATCGGCACCTCGGTCTGGTAACGATTGAGCGCCGAACAGTGGAACCAACTGCCCTCCTCCTGGAACTCCTCGCCATGGTCGCCGGTGATGATGATCACGCTATCCTCATAGCGCCCCTGCTCCTTCAGGAAGCCGACGAATTCCCCGATCGCGTGGTCGATCCAGTGTACCGCGTTCTCATAGCGCCGCACCACCCCGCCGATCACCTCGTCGCTCGGCCGCAGGTTGGTCGGAATATTGTTCGCACAGTCGTCGTGCAGCACCTCGAACCCCTCCGGCCAGTAGTAGTTGTAATGCGGCGCGTCGAGCGCCATCAGATGGAACTGCGGCCGCTGCGGATCGCGGCGGATGTGCTCTTTCAAAGCGTCCAAGGCAATGATTTCCCGTTTCGGAATCGACATCGGTTCACGACTCTCGGAGTCGTCACTCAGGTGATCGGCCAGGTAGTTGCCCTTGCCAAAATTGAGTTCCCCGAGGCTCTTATAGCCCAAGTCGCAAACGACGCGAACCCCGATCTCATAGCCAATTTTATCCAGAACCCGCAGCGGGTAGGCACCCGTGAGGCCGGTTTCGGTGCCTGCGGCGTCGAGCGCTTCGCTCCAATGAATCGCCACCCGGCTATGAAAAAACGAGAACCACGACATCGGCGTGCAGTTCGACCCCGCGAAGGTCACACCGAGCTCCTGCCCCTGCTCATCGCGAAAACGCGAGAGGAAAGGCGCCACCTCCGGGCGCACCGAATCCGTCCGCCAGCTCTCGATCATGAAAACGTAGATGTCTGGCTTGCGCAGATGCTCTGCATCCTCCAGCTCCGCCAGCAACCTCTCCCGATCGGCCTCGGTCCCGGGCTCGTGAAACGCCACACCGATCAACTCGAACCCATACGGCGGTGCGAACACCCCGAGATTCATCGCGAACGCCCCGTGTTGCTTCTGCCACGATTCGGTTCGCTTGGTCGCACGGCTGAGGCCACCCTCGGCGACCGCGACCAGCCAACAGACCAACAACGCCCACAGAACACTGCGGTTCGCAGTGCGAAAACCCGCGCCCCGCGACAACCTGCCAAGCCCCCAAAAAAGCCCCAGACACAAGCCGATCACCACGGCGCCAACCAACACCACCCCACCCAGCGACCAGTCCAAACCAGCGGCCGCCACCTCTTTGTGAAAGTCGAACGCGCCGGTGGAAGTGAACAAATTCAACACCGATAACAACGATTGCCGCCAAAACTCGCGCAACAAAAAATCGATCACGATCAGCAGTGGCAACAACGAAAAAAGCCCCACCAGCATCGGCCGCAAGAACTTCGGCGTCAGCCCGCGCATCGCGTGGAACAACAGCAAAAAGCCGATCGTCAGCACCGCCGAAGTCGTCACTCGCGCCAGCGCGGCGCTAAAACGTTCGACGGCGTTCAGACCCTCGAGCGACCAAATCGCGAACAGATCGCTGCCAGCCAACAACAGAAAAACGACGATCCAAAACGCGCCGTTATATGGCCAACTACGCCGCATCCACTGGCGCCATGCCCGCCAACG
>QIKC01000187.1 GCA_003232855.1 Verrucomicrobiales bacterium | reverse complement strand
GAGCAGTTCATCGAGCTGAGTCGGGAGGAGGGCGTGGTGGATTTTGAACTCGCCGAAGCCGCGCGACTTCTTGGTTTTTAGGTGGGTGGCGATGCGTTCGACGAGGTTCGGGAAATCGGGGCGGGTGAGGCGCTGTAGGAGTTCGCGGCGTCGTGAGGCGTCGAGTTTCACGCCGTCGCGCAGGAGGCTGTCTAGCCCGCGGTCTTCGATACCGTTGAGGTTGCGGTTGTGTGAGAAGACTTGGGCGCGGAATGCGGATTCGGTGATTTTCTTGGGGTCGAGCGACGTGGGCAGGGCTGGCTTTTTGTTGAGTTCTTCCTTTTGGTGATCAAAGTGCAGCCCGAGTTGTTTGATGAGGTAGTCGAGATTGGGTTTCGGGTTGTCGGAGTAGGCGAGCAGGGCTTGGCGATTGCGGATTTCGCGATAGCGCGGGGTTTCGTCGTGGCGATTTTTCCATGCGATGAGCATTTTTCCAGCGGCGGCCAAGTCGCCTTGAGTCTGGTGGTGGAGGCAGTGGAAGTAGTAGTGCTCCTCGGTTCCCGGGATGAGTTGGGCGAGCGCGGCCTCGCGGTCGGCGGCGAGCGCATAGGTCTCGATAAAGCCGATTTCCTTGTCTGCGGCGAGCGCCGTCGGCAGGGAGGATACGGAAAAGGCGAGGATGGTGATGAGTAGCAGTCGGGTCGTCTTCATGGTACGGGGACGCCGATTATGGGCGCCGCTATAGTATAGACCCACAGCTGGGGGAAAACTTAGAGGAATTTGATAAGTATTTAGATGTCGGGGAGTGGGATTTGCCCGCGAAGGGCGCGAAGGGACGCGAAGGGGGAGGATTGAGGAGAGGGTGGGAATTGTTTGGTGGAACCTCGAGGATCCTGCTTCCTTTTCCATGCCCAATGGTTTAGGAATCAACACGAAATGACCGCCGACGAAGCCCGCTCCCAGCTTGATGCCCACCTTGTCGAGACCCTCGCTTGGCACTTTTCTGAAGAGACGGGTTGCCCGTTTTGGCTCGACTGGATGGCCTCCGCCGGGTGGGATCCGCGGCAGGAGGTGCGCTCCTTTGATGACATTGCCAAGTTTGATCACTTTCAGGACGATTGGCTGCGTGATGAGAAGAACGAGCGCTTTGTGCCCAAGGGCATGGGCGGGCGCCCGTTCAATGTCTTCGAGACCGGTGGCACCACCGGGCTGCCAAAGCAGCGCGTTGGCTGGGACGATTATAAGGGCGACTACGAGATGTTCTCTGACACCTTGAGCGATGAGCATTTTCCGCGCGGCGCCAACTGGATCATGGTCGGCCCCACCGGGCCGCGTCGGCTGCGGCTGGCCGTCGAGCACCTCGCTCAGCATCGTGGCGGTAGTTGCTATCACATCGATCTCGACCCGCGCTGGGTGAAGAAGCTCATTAAGAGGGGGCAGTTTGACGAGGTCGAGCGCTACCAAAAGCACGTCGTCGATCAGGCGGTGGCTATCATTAAGCACCGTGACATCGGCTGCATGTTCGCTACGCCGAAGCTGCTCGAGGGGATCGGTGAGCGCATCTCCATTCCCGGCGCTGGCATCAGGGGCGTGTTCTGCGGCGGCACCACCATGACTCCGCAGTCGGTGCGTTTTTGGGTCGAGGAAGTTTTGGAGGGCAAGGCATTGTTAGTTCCGACTTATGGAAATACCCTGATGGGACTGGCCGCCAGCCGCCCGCTCGACGCAACCTATAGCGTCACCTACTACGCCCCGCAGCCGCGCGCGGCGCTGCGTATCGTCAACCCGGATGACACTGCGAAAACCGTTCCTTATGGCGAGTTCGGGCGCGTCGAACTGACCACACTCACCAAGGAGTTTTTCATGCCACGCTTCCTAGAGCGCGACGAGGCGGTGCGCCGCCAGCCGATCGAGAAATATCCTTGGGATGGAGTCGGCGACGTCCGCCCGTTCGGCGCCATGGAGAACACGGTCGTCGAGGGGGTCTATTAGGTCGCCGAAATAGGTAATCGGGCAAAAAATCTCGTCTGGTTGCCGGGACGCAAAGCTCATGGTAGCGTCCATGAATGCAGTCCATTTACATCGAAACGACGATACCAAGCTATTTGGCGGCACATCCGAGTAGCCTTGCGGATATCGCTAAGGATCAAAAAATCACCCATGCATGGTGGCGCAATGAGGGCGTTCGCTTTCGGTTGTACACCTCGATTTTTACGATTGACGAGGCCGGACGAGGTGATGAAGATGCCGCAGCGCGTCGAATCGAATACTTGGAAGGCATCCCACTCTTGGGCATTCCCGCACAGCTCTCAAACTTGGAAGCAGACATTATTCAACTTTTCCGACTTCCGCCCAAAGCCGCGACGGACGCGTCGCATCTGGGCATCGCAATTCTCTCGAAGATGGACTACCTTCTTACGTGGAACTGCAAACATCTGGCGAACGCAGTGCTTCAAAAAGAATTGATGGATTACTGCAACTACCACGATCTCCACGTTCCAATTGTTTGTACACCTGAAACCCTAACAATGATCGAGTCATGAATTCAATCATAGAAGAAGTTCGCGATGCAAGAGCCGCCTTGGCGGAAGAGAATGGATTCGATAGAAATCGAGTCTATGAGTGGGCGGTGGCCGCTCACCAAGCTTACGTCGAATCACGCGCCAAGCCCGAACACGGCGTCGCTGACCAACCCGCTACCCCGGCAGAGGCGGAAGCGGATGCGCAGCTACAGCCCTCAAATTGAAGTCGGAGGCTTGCTCCCTGTAGCGGGTGGCAGGACTTTGACGCTAATTCGCCGTCTCCCCGGT
>QIKC01000223.1 GCA_003232855.1 Verrucomicrobiales bacterium | reverse complement strand
TCTTCCTGTTCCGACTCGGTGACGGGTGGTGTGTCGGGTTCCTCGGGTTCTTCGGGCTGTGTATCGGGCTCGGGGGCGTCTTCATCAGCCGCCACGTCTCCGCCACTCGGTGGCGAGGTGTCCAAGATTGAGCGGAGCGGATCACGGGAGGTTCTCGGCGCTGGGATCTTTACCTGTGGCTCTGCGGATAAAGAATCGTCCTCGAAATCGAGATCCCCGAGGTCGATGTCTCCAAGATCGAAATCGAGGTCGGGAGTCTTCGACGGTGAAGAATCCGGTTTAGATGCGTCCGAATCGGCCATATTTGGTCAGTTAAAAGGAAAATTTGAAAATCTTTGGCCTGATGGTAGCGCATCTTTAGCATAATTCCACGGAAGAACCGCTTCTATGGGCTCGGGTAATTTTGCTAAAAACCGATTGCACACTCTGCCATGAGGACGGAAAGTGCGCCCCCTTTTCAATAGTAAACTTTACCAAAGCAATCGATGGCCGATCTCGAAAACAGTTACGAAGACAACACCAAAGGCACCTTTTATGTCGATGACCAGTGCATCGACTGCGACCTTTGCCGTGAAACCGCACCCAGCAACTTTACTCGCCAGGAGGAGGGCGGCTACTCGTTCGTTTTCAAGCAACCTGAGAACGACGAAGAGCGCGAGGCCTGCGAGGAAGCCATGGAGGGCTGTCCGGTCGAGGCGATCGGCGACGACGGAACCGCATAGCTGCGGCTTCGACGGAACTGCGCCCACGCGGTTGTCGAATTCGAAATGAACTTCCGAACCCGGTCGCCGTACTACGGCGGCCGGGTTTTTTTATGAGCAAGGCAAAGAACTTCTTTGGCAATCGGCGTCGAGATGCGAGTTTCGTGGCGCCGATGAAGCGTGAGACCGAACGAGCCAAGCGAAAGCGACTGCATCGCCAGGTGCT
Source organism: Verrucomicrobiales bacterium (assembly GCA_003232855.1). Lineage (GTDB taxonomy): Bacteria > Verrucomicrobiota > Verrucomicrobiia > Verrucomicrobiales > DEV007 > SZUA-55. The sequence continues at coordinate 2,310 of QIKC01000223.1, read as the reverse complement.
TTTCGAATGGCGCGGGATGACGGCGCCGCGCATCGAGCGCCCGGCAAAGGCGCTCGCCGACGAAGTGGGGGCAGCGCTGGAGAAGCTCGGCATGAAGGCGACTTTTTCCGAGGAAGACATCCTCACTGCCTGGGCGCAGATCGTGCCGCCGATCATCGCCGGCAATACTCGCCCCAGCGCCTTGCGCGACGGGGTGCTCGAAATTAGCGTTCTCCAGCCCGCCATTCACTACACCTTGGAACGGCAGATGAAGGGGCAGATACTGAAGCGGTTGCAATCGTTGTTCGGTCGCAGGCATTTGAAGGACGTCCGTTTCCGGCTCGGTTAGGGGCGCCCGCGATCACCATGAAAATTCGAAACGTATTGCTCGACTGGTCGGGGACTTTGGCAGACGACCTGCCGCCTGTGGTGGAGGCGACCAATCAGGTGTTGGCGCATTACGGAAAGGAGCCACTCAGTCGCGATGCCTTCTGCCGCGCCTTCCGCCTGCCCTTTAGCGAGTTCTATGCGGAGGTGTTGCCCGGTGTGCCGATGGCGGAGCTCGATCCGCTCTACACGCAGTTTTTCGATGCCTCGGACACGCCGGTGGCCGAGCTGCCCGGCGCTCGGCAGTTCTTGGAACACTGCGCCGACACCGGACGGCGGGTGTTTTTGCTCAGCTCGATCAAGACGCACCATTTCGAGCGCCAGGCACAGGCGCTCGGCTTCCGCGACTATTTCGAGCATCCCTACACCGAAGTCTGGGACAAACGCCTGCGCATTGGCGAAATCCTCGCCACCCATCAGCTCGACCGCGCGACCACCTTGTTCGCGGGCGATATGCGGCACGACATCGACACCGCCAAGCACGGCGGCGTCACCGCCGTGGCCACCCTCACCGGTTACGACAGCCGCGAGGAATTGCAGGCCTCCGAGCCCGACTGGATGGTCGATGACCTCTCGTCCCTGATCGGGCGCCTTTAGTGTATACCAAAACGATGCCATCTGACTTAATCACGATTCAGAACCTGCGTGTCATCACCCGCATCGGCGTGCCGGACTCGGAGCGTGGCGAACCGCAAGAGCTGAGCCTCTGTATCCGCATGCGCCCGGCACGACCGCTGAGCGGGCTCGGCGACGACATCAGCCGCACGGTGGACTACTACCGCGTCAGTCAGAGTGTCCTCAAACTGGCCGCCCGTGGTGAGCGACGGCTGATCGAAACCCTAGCCGATGAGGTGGCGACGATGTTGTTGGCCGATTTTGAACTGGCCGAGGTGAATGTGGAGGTGCGCAAATTTATCCTTCCAGAAACGGAGTATGTCGCGGTTTCGGTTTCCAGGAGGAGCGAGAAATAGTCCGTAATTTATTAATAACCAATCAGTTAACTTCGGTTTTTATGTTCAACAAACGAGCGGGTGCGGATTGAGGATAACGGGGTTTTGATTGAACGCCGGAGCGCAGGCGATGTCTGATCTAGGACATATGGCATCGGCAGTAATCGGCGGCAGTTTTGACAAGGGGAATGCCCCTGCTAGTTTGGTGCAGACGGCGCAGGATGTTTGTCATGCCGCCGAACCCTGTGTAGCGCCCAAATCTCGTGTGAAGAAAAGGAAACCGGATCAGGACAAAGGGCTCGTTGATCGGGCGAAGGCGGGTGACACGCTCGCCTTCGACGAGCTGGTCATCAAGCACAGCCCGCGGCTGTATGGCCTAGTCTATCACATGACCTCGAACCACGAGGACACCAACGACTTGTTACAGGACATCTTTGCCAAGGCTCCGGGGCAAATCGGCGTTCTACACCTGGATCTATTCGATCTCGGTCAACATGACGCTCAACTTCCTCAAGAAACGCAACCGGCATTGGAAGATCAGTCTCGACGATGTCGATTCCGCGATCGAGTTTGATCAAGAATTCATCGAGCAGACCTCGAAGAGCGACCCGGTGCGCGAGTCGAATATCCACGAATTACAGCAGCGCCTTAACGAGGCCATGATCGGTCTCTCCGACGACCACCGCGCGGTGGTCACCATGTTCGATATTCAGGGGATGCCGCATAACGAGATCTCCAAAGTGCTCAAGGTTTCGCCGGGAACCGTGCGCTCGCGGCTGTTCTACGCCCATCGCCAACTGCAGAACCACCTCGAAGAATTTCGTAATTAGACCCCCGACGCATTCCGAATGCCTCCCGTTTTCCCTAAAAGCCTTTTAAATCGCCATGAACGAATTTGAAGAGACCCAGAAGCTGATCAAATTAAAGCGTTACGAGCAGCCGCCTGCGGGCTATCTCGAAGGCTTCCTCGGGGAGTTCCACCAGCGGCAGCGTG
>QIKC01000149.1 GCA_003232855.1 Verrucomicrobiales bacterium | reverse complement strand
CTGCGCCCGCCTTGAAAACCTCCTCATCGAGGCCAAAGTTCCACCCATTCCAGAAATCAGGGAAGCATTCCAGGCCAATGCCGATTGGCTTCGCGAACGAGTTTCCAGTAGCTCCGAGGCGCCCTGATGGCGCGAAAATGGGAGATGGGCTTAGCTGCCTGAACGACCATCCCCCGTGGCATCGGCGTCCCGCCGAGATCCGGATCTCCCGCAACAGCGAAAAGCCACGACGGCTTAGAATAACGAATAGTTTCCCCCCATCTCCAGCTTCCAAAAAATTCGCGTAATTCGCGGTAAAAAAATCCGAAAAATCCAGCCTCTTTCTAAATCACAAATAACCAATCTGCCATGAGCCCTCCACTCGATTCTCAAGACTTGCCGAGCGCTAGGCAAATTGAGTGCTGGCAGAAAATGACACCGATCGAAAAACTCAATCTCTTCGAACAACTGATGAAGTCAGTTCGTGCGATCAAGAAAGCGGGAGTCCGCATGAGTCATCCCGAATGGACGGATGCTCAAATCGATGAGGAAACCGCCCGCCTCTTCCTCCATGCCCGAGGCTGAATTAATCGCCCTTTTCGTTTTGCCCCTAGAGGAGGCCGGATTGAAATACATCGTCTCCGGTTCTGTCGCTTCCATTCTATACGGAGAGCCAAGGGCAACCATGGATATCGACCTTGGTATATTTATCAACGACCAGAGTTACAGTATATTTCACCAAATTTACCCGGACACGGATTTCTATGTCCCCCCAGAAGACATTATAAAAATTGAATCGCGGCGAGAAATTCACGGGCATTATAACATAATTCACCACGGGACGGGATACAAAGCGGATTTCTACCCATCACGCAATCACCCCTTGTTACCATGGGCACTCAAAAATTTGAGGCGCATCAGCATAGGGGATACGCATATCAGCATCGCGCCACCTGAATACGTCATTTTATGGAAACTCGCCTTTTACCAAGAAGGGGGCTCGCAGAAACACCTGCGTGACATCTGCGGGATTATTTCAGTACAGGGTGACACTCTGGATCGTGCGATTATCATAGAGACAGTAAAGGAACTCCATCTGCAAGATTCATGGGAAAAGATACAATCCATGATCCCGTGATTGGCTAATCACGTCACGCTACAGCCACGCCAAAGATTCCCTCTACGCTATCGCCGCTCGCAACGGCAATATCTCCGTAATCGAGGCCGCTGCACAATCGTGCAAGGAATCGCCACCGGCTGTGATCTGGCTCCGGTGAAGATCGGAGATCGGGCGAGGCCGTCCGAACGCGCTCTCCGCCTCCATTTCCAAAAGGCTGTCATCCCGCCCAAGCGGACTGCAAGTCCGCGCTCCGAAAAATTCGCGTTAATTCGTGTTAATTCGCGGTTAAAAATCCTGTCCGAAATTCGTGGTTAATCAACTCATCCAAAAAATCCGCTCTAAAGAAGCCACCATCGGTATCGTCGGCCTCGGTTATGTCGGCTTACCGCTCGGCCTTGGCTACGTCGCCAAAGGGTATTGCGTGATTGGTTTGGACATCGACTCTTCCAAAGTAGATGCGATTAACGGCGGCCAGTCTTACATCGAACACATCGCCGCCGCGCCGATCCAGGCGGGCGTCGATGCGGGCTTGCTCTCCGCCACCACCGACTTTACTCTCGCGGTCGACTGCGACGCGCTCGTCCTCTGTGTGCCGACACCACTCAGCGAACATCACGAGCCCGATCTGAGCTACGTGCTCGACACGCTCGAATCGCTCCTGCCTCACCTGCGCAAGGGTCAGGTGCTCAGCCTCGAATCCACCACCTACCCCGGCACCACAGAGGAGGAACTGCGCCCCCGCATCGAAGCGCGTGGGTTCAAAATCGGCGAAGATTTCTTCCTCGTTTATTCCCCGGAGCGCGAAGACCCCGGCAACGCCCACTTCTCCTCGGTCAATATTCCCAAGGTCATGGGCGGCACCACCCCCGCCTGCACCGAGGTCGGCAAGGCGCTCTACGAGGCCGTCGTTGAAGAGGTGGTGCCCGTCTCATCGACCCAGGTCGCCGAGTTCGCCAAGCTGCTCGAAAACATCTACCGATCGGTCAACATCGGCCTAGTCAACGAGCTCAAGATCGCTGCCGACCGCATGGGCATCGATATCTGGGAAGTCATCGAGGCCGCCAAAACGAAGCCCTTCGGCTTCAAAGCCTTTTACCCCGGCCCCGGCCTCGGCGGCCACTGCATCCCTATCGACCCCTTTTACCTCACTTGGAAGGCGCGCGAGTACGGCGTGCACACCCGCTTCATCGAACTCGCCGGCGAGATCAACGAGGCCATGCCCGACTACGTCATCCGCCAGGTCGGCGCCGCCTTGAACACCCGTAAGAAATCCATCAACGGCAGCCGCGTGCTGCTGATGGGGCTCGCTTACAAGGAGAACGTCGATGACATGCGTGAGTCTCCCACATTCAAATTGATGGACGGGCTCGCCGATGCCGGTGCCCAGATCGACTACTACGATCCGCATATTCCCGAAATCACTCCCACCCGCGAACACGCCGCGTGGCAGGGACGCAAATCCATCGAGTGGACACCCGCCAATCTCGCCTCCTACGACTGCGTCGTCATCGCCACTCACCACAAAGCCTTCGACCTCGCCGAGCTGGTCGAACACGTCGACCTCATCGTCGACACGCGCAACGCCCTCGCCAAAGACGGGGTCGAACCGAAACCGGGAAACCGGGACAGCACCACAAAGCCTGAACCGCGAAGGAGGGGGAGGTGAACCGCGAATTCACGCGAATGGTCGCGAATTTTTCGGATAGGAAGATGAGGATTTATAGGACGGGGAATTTGGATGTCTTTAGTCGGTGAGGCGGTTTTATGGTATGATTGCAAAAAGTGCCCCTAAACCCAGTCTTATCATCCGCTGAGGATACTCCCCACCGAGTGCTCGTTTTTTTTTTCGATGGGGATGTCGGCTCGCTGTTCACAGTCCGCTTTTGCTTCTAGCAAAAAATCCCCTCATAAAATTCGCGTTTATTCGCGTCCATTCGCGGTAAAAATCCCCCTCCTACTGATTCGCGGTAAGGCGCCGGCAACTGGGGCATCAACCTCGTCCGCAACCTGCGCGATTTAGCGGTTCTCTCCTACGTTGCCGAGGCGGTTCCCGCCCTACGCGAACGCGCCGCCACCGAAGCGCCGGATGCGGAAATGTTGGATGACTGGCAGCCACTATTGCAGTCAGACATCAACGCGGTGGCCATCGCCACACCCGTCCCGACCCATCACGCGATCGCCAAGGCATTTCTCGAGGCGGGCAAAGACGTCTTCGTCGAAAAACCGATGACCTTCACGGTCGCCGAAGCCGAAGACCTAGTCGCCACCGCAAAAGCGGGCGGGCGAGTGCTGATGGTCGGCCACCTGCTGCTCTATCAACCGGCTGTCCACTGGCTCAAGGAATATCTCGATGGCGGTAAACTCGGCCAGATCTACTCCCTGCATCAGGAGCGCATGAAACTCGGGCGCGCGCGCGCTGTGGAGAACGTGCTATGGAGTCTCGGCGTCCACGATGTCGCTGTCCTCCTCTATCTCGTCGGTGCCGCACCGGCGTCGACTTCGTTCTCCGGTCATTGCGGCCTCCAGGCTGAGATCGAAGATGACACCTATCTGCACATGGAATTTCCGGGCGGGATCAAAGCCCACCTGCACAATTCCTGGCTCTGGCCAGAGAACCGCCGCCGCCTCACCGTCGTCGGCGAAAAAGGGATGCTAGTTTACGACGAGATCGCCCAGAACATCACCCTGCATCGTAAAATCATCGACGCCGAATTACAAAACTGCGACGGCGGCGATGAAGTCGTCTTCGAAGGCAGCGGCCAACCGCTCAAATTGGAGATGGAGCATTTCATCGACTGCATCAAAACCCGCGCCACCCCACGCTCCGACGGTCAGAACGGGCTCGAAGTCGTCCGCGTCCTCGAAACCGCGAATGATACGAATTGATCGAATTATAGGAGTCGTGGCATCGGCGTCCCGCCGAGATCCGCGTCCCTTGCGAAGGGCGCGCCCATCTCCCAGTCCTATCAAAAAAATTCACGTAATTTATCCTCCCTGTGGTCGGCTCTGTCGAAAGGCTTCGCATCAAGAGGAGTAGGACAGTGCGGATTCAAAATCCCTTCCAATCTCCTCCCCAAAAAATTCGCGTAATTCGCGTTAATTCGCGGTTAAAAATCCGGAATCAGCGGCATGTCATACTTTGCTCACAATACTGCGGTTATCGACGATGGCGCGCAGATCGGTGATGGCACCAAGATATGGCATTTTGCCCACATTTGTGATGGTGCGCAGATCGGCGAGCGCTGCGTGTTCGGACAAAACACCATGGTCGCCGGCGGCGCCACCATCGGTGCCAACGTCAAAGTTCAGAACAACGTCGCCATCTACACCGGTACCACGATCGAGGACGACGTTTTCCTCGGACCCTCGTGCGTCCTGACCAACGTTACCAACCCCCGCTCCCAAGTCGTCCGCCAGTCCCTCTATGAGCCGACCCTCATCCGCCGCGGCGCCACGATCGGCGCCAACGCCACCATCGTCTGCGGCATCACCCTCGGTCGCTATGCCTTCATCGCCGCCGGCGCCGTCGTCGCCAAAGACGT
>QIKC01000316.1 GCA_003232855.1 Verrucomicrobiales bacterium | reverse complement strand
GACAATAAGGATCTTCATAAGAGCGAGAAAGCCGTTGAAATTGGCCGCAAGATGGGGATCACCTCGGCGGCGAAAATTCGCACCAGTGGGCTATGCACTCAGTGTCACTTTACCGTGCAGAAGCTCGGGGCAGCGCCGCCCAAGGCGATCGGCGGGGTGAGTTGCGAGTCGTGCCATGGCGGCGCGAAGGACTGGCTCGACCTGCATAACGTCGGAGATCGGCGAGAGGGTGACGACAGCGCGGCCAAGCTCACCGCACGTGTGGCGAAGTCGACGGCCGCTGGCCTGCTCTACCCGGACAAGGTGCATCTGGTCGCGGAAAATTGCTTCAGCTGCCACATCATCACGGATGAGAAGTTGGTCAACAAGGGCGGGCACCCGGTGGGCAGCGACGATTTTGATTTGGTCAGCTGGTCGGCGGGCGAGGTGCGGCATAATTTTTTCAAGAGCAAGGGCGAGAAGAACGTGCCTATCGATACGAATCGGAAGCGGATGTTATTCATCGTCGGGACGATGCTCGACCTCGAATACAGCATGCGCGGGTTGGCACGCGCCACTGAGAAGGCGGACTACGGCAAGGCGATGGGGCGGCGCTGCGGCAAGACGCGCGAGCGCTTCAACGCCATCGTCGCCGCACTCGGCGACGCCGCACCGGCAGAGCTGAAGACAATTTCGGAGACGGTCAATGCGCCGGGCTTGCTGAAATTTTTCAACACGGAACCGCTCATTGCCGCAGCGGACGTGATCGACGGCGCGATGGAGGGCTTTGTTGGCAGCAACGACGGATCGGCCTTCGCGGCGATTGACAAGATGGTGCCGACCGAGGTCAAGGGTGCCGTCTACCAACCTTAGACAGTAAGATCGATTTACCGGTGAATTTACCGGCAACAGAGGCGACCCTATAGTGAGCGAAAGCGGGCAGAAGATCGAACGACCCCAACGGTGGAGCGTCCCCTTCGCCGACGAGTATGAGGGTGCCGAGATGGACGAGGCCTTGGCCGCCGAGGTCATCCGCGAGCATCTCGCGAAGCTGGTTCCCGACCAATCGAAATTCCCTCCGAACCTGTCGTTGGAGTCGATCATTCGCAACGATACACGGCTGCTCAGATTCAAGAAGGGGGAGATCGTCGTCAGGCGTGGTGACTATGGCAGCTCCGCGTTCCTCGTGGTGGGAGGAGGTGTGCATCTGTTGTTGAAGCATTTGCCGGACGACCAGTTGGGTCGGCGGGCGTCGCGCAAGGAGGGGGTGCTGCGCTCGATTGGCCGGATGTTTCCAAGGGGGACGAAGCAGGCCGAGGTGCGCGATTTGGGCGGCCGTGGTGGCGTCGAGAGCCACGTTACGTACCGCATCGACTTGCAAGATTTTCCCGAGTACATGGCCGCCGAACCCGGAGCCGACGGCAAGCCGGTGTACGACCCTGCGGCGGTCGCTACCCAGAGGGGGGAACTTTTTGGAGAGCTGGCTGCGCTGGGTCGCATCCCGCGCTCGACGACGGTGGTCGCGGTCGAAGACGGTGCCGTTTTGTTGGAGATTCGCTGGCAGGCGCTGCGCGACATTCGCCGCTTCTCGCCGGCTTGGAAGGAGATGCTCGACGATCGCTACCGCCGCTTCTCGCTGAGCGTTCACCTGCACGAGGCGCGCTACACCTCAAGCTTGGAGAGGGCGGGCGACGACGGCGAGGGCAAGGCGGCGTTCGAGGCGGTCTCGCGGCTCACGCAGTTCCATTCGTACGGCGACTTTGAATGGCAATCCGATTTTCGCGCGCTGGCGTCGGCGGACAGCGCGGAGCGGCTCGCGGGCGAGGCGGTCATCGCGACGCAGGGGAACCAGCCGAATGGGCTCATCATGGTGCGCGGCGGCTTCGTCCGAGTGCGGCGTCGCTACAACTACGGCGAGAAGACGATCTCCTACTTGGGCAAAGGCAAGTCGTACGGTCTGGCGGAGATCTATCACAACTGGAAAAATCGAATACTTGGCGAGCACGGGCGGGATGAGATCCTGACCTTCCAGCACACGTTGAGCGCCGTCGGCTACGCCGACACGCTGTTCATCCCAGCGCCGGTGGTCGAGCGATATCTTATTCCGCGGCTCACCGCCGACGACCAGCGCGAGCTGGAGGATGAGATCGCGAGTTGGCCGGATTCTCCGAGCGGTGTCGCGGCGAAGGCCGGCGCGGCGACGCTCGAGAACCTACCGTCGTCATCCCTCGAGTTCCTAGTCGAACAGCGTGCGATCAACGGCAGCGCGGCGATGCTCATCGACCTCGACCGTTGTACCCGCTGTGACGACTGCGTGCAGGCCTGCGCCACGGTGCATGACAACAACCCGCGCTTCATTCGCCACGGGCCGCAGTCGGCGGGCGTGCAGCTGACGCATGCCTGCATGCACTGCGCCGATCCGGTGTGCATGATCGGCTGCCCGACGGGAGCCATCCACCGCGACAAGGTCGGCGACCAAATCGTAATCAACGACCAGACGTGTATCGGCTGTTCGACCTGCGCGGACAACTGTCCCTATCACAACATCCAAATGGTCGAGATTCGCGACCCCTCCGGTGACTTCGTGCCCGGCACGCGTTGGAACCCCGAGACCATGGGCGTCGCATGGCAGAATCCGGCGGATCCGCCGATCCGCAAGGCGACCAAATGCGACCTCTGCGAGTCGCTGCCGATCGGTCCAGCCTGCGTCAACGCCTGCCCGCACGATGCACTCACCCGCATCGACTTGCGTCAACCCGCACCCATCGAAGCATGGCTAAACCGGCATTGAGATCGTTCAAGAGGCGCCGCATCACCGCGAC
>QIKC01000318.1 GCA_003232855.1 Verrucomicrobiales bacterium | reverse complement strand
GCGCGGCCTCCGCGCCACAGCCGCAGCGCCCCGAGCGCGGCGATTCCGAGCACGGCGGCGAGGGCGAATGCCGAGCCGACGGGATGCGCCGAGAGGTGGAAGTCGAAGGGGTTGCCCTTCTCCCATGGCGCCCAGGGCATGCCGGTGGCGAGGTAGCAGAGATTGTCCCAGAGCCAGTCGAGTCCGGGTGGGGCGACGTCGCTGTTTTTTGCGAGATAGGCCTTCATCTGCGGCAGGTTAGGAGCCATCAGAAAGACGATCGGCAGTGCGGCGGCGGTGTTGGCGGTGAACCAGCGGGCGGCCAAGGTCAGGCGGTCGCTGCGGGCGAGGGTGTGCCGGGAAAGCCAGATGAGATAGAACAATGCGGCAATGTTGATGCCCGCCAGTAGGTAAAAGGTGCCCGGGTAGGCGTAGAAGATCAGGCATTCCGACAGCGCGAATGCTACCCAGTAGCGCAGCCGCCCGCGTTGCAATGCTTTGATAAGAAATGTCAGACAGAGGGGGGCGAGCGCCAGCGCCAGCGGGTAGCCGCGCGCCTCGGGGGCGTGGCGTAAGAACCACGGGTGGAGGGCGATTAAAAACATCGCCGTCACCCCGGCGCGGGTGAAGCCGAGAACCGCCAGCAGGTAGCCGGTGGTCGCCACCGCCAACAGGCCGGCGATGAAGGAGGGCATTCGCAGGCGGGTCTCGTCGAAGTGCAGCTTCGACGGGTCATCGCCGGGTTCGTAGTTGCCCAACGAGAGCCGCCCGAGGATGCTGAACAGCACGTGGTTGTTCGGGCTGCGGTAGCGGAACAGGGTGTCGGTCCAAGTGGCCTCGCGGAACCACAAAACACCTTCGGCATTGCGTTCGTACTGGCCGACGATGGAGCGTCGCACGGTGTAGTCCTCGTCACCCCACAGGCTGCTGTCCAAACGCGGTGCCATGCGCGCCCCGGCCACCAGCATGGCGATGGCGGTGAACACCAGAAACACAGGGACGGATCGGGATCCGAGCCCCGATCGTTCGCGGACAAAATTTTGCCCCAGTTGCCGTAGTGCAAGTGGGCCGCACAGGGCGAGCAGGGCGACGATGGCCAGGGTCGCCCAGCCGCCGTAGTAGAGTCCGCTGATGGCGTAGTGGATCGCTTTGACATTGCGCCCGGCGGCCTCGCGAGCGGCGACGCCTTCCTCCCACGGGCGCGCTGCGGAGTCGAGGAACAGTCCGAGGCCGATGGCGATGGCGAGCAGGATCCCGTAGTAGATCACCTGTTGGCGATCCAGCCGCCGCAGGTGGGCGACGAGGCTGCGGACGGGGTGGGGGCTCATTGGTATCGGTGGCGCGGCTGGCGCGGCACCCCTCCTTCCTATTGCGAAACGCTTAGCGCTGCAAGCTTCGTGACAGGCTGTGGGGAAGGTTGTTGGAAATCGGGGTTGCGGGAGGGTGGAATTGGGTGCTTGGGTCAGGGTGATGCCCATCAGCAACAAAGGCGCCATGCGCGACCACCTGGATTCCGTTTTGTTTGGCGAGGAGCAGATACTCGCTCGTCTCGATGAGATCGCTGCTCAGATCACTGAGGATTATCGTGGCAAAAACCTGACCGTCGTGGCGATCATGCACGGCGGGTTGATCATCATGGCTGATTTGCTGCGGCGTATCCAGCTGCCGCTGAAGATGGAGTGCATCAGCGTCGAGAGTTACCACGGCGGGGTCGAGAGCAGCGGCAGCGTGCGTTTCAACGTCGCCCGTATGCCCGATTTCACCGGCGAGCATGTGTTGGTGATCGACGACATTCTCGACAGCGGGCGAACTTTGGATGCGATTACGACAAAGGTGATGGCCGAATGCCATCCGGAGAGCGTGCGCATTGGTGTGTTGCTGAACAAGATCACCCAGCGGGTGGTCGAAGTGGAGCCTGATTATGTCGCTTTCGAGATCGATGATCTGTTCGTGGTCGGCTACGGCCTCGACTACCAGGGGCGCTATCGGAACCTGCCGCTGATCGGCACGCTCAAGGAGGAGTACATTCTGCCCGAGCATCGCTCGTGAACCTTTTCTTGTGAAACTACGGGTTCTCTTGTTTTCGGTGTTGCGCGAGATCGTCGGTGCTGAGGAAGTGTCGATCGATCTACCGCCCGAGCGTAGTCAAGACGTGGCCGGGGTGTTGGCGGAACTTTATGCGCGTTGGCCGGGGTTGGTGGAGTGGGATGATAGGATTCGGGTGGCGGTGGATCTCGATTACGTCGATCGTGCGCACCCCGTGGCCGAGGGGCAGGAAATCGCCGTTATGCCCCCGGTGCAGGGTGGATAAAGGGGGCTCTGAACTTCGTTTACATTCGCGATTAGCCATCTAGGTTTGCGCGCCTCCGCCGTAGCGGCGGTTCCCAGCATTTTCAATGTCCACCGAGCGCACACGCAACTTTTCGATCATCGCCCACATCGATCACGGGAAGACCACGCTCTCTGACCGGCTGCTGGAGGAAACGAAGACGATCACCGTGCGCGAGCAGAAGGCGCAGTTGCTCGATTCCATGGATCTCGAGCGCGAGCGCGGCATCACGATCAAGTCCCACCCGGTGACGATGCTCTACACCGCCCGCGACGGCCACGAATACAAGCTCAACCTGCTCGACACGCCCGGTCACGTCGATTTCTCTTACGAGGTGTCGCGCAGCCTCGCGGCTTGCGAGGGGGCGATCTTAATTATCGATGCCGCGCAGGGGGTCGAGGCGCAAACGGTGGCCAATTTGCACCTAGCCATGGAGCAAGACCTCACCATCGTGCCGGTGATCAACAAGATCGACCTGCCCAGCGCCGATCTCGACA
>QIKC01000219.1 GCA_003232855.1 Verrucomicrobiales bacterium | reverse complement strand
CCTTGGCGATGATCTGCGCCAGGTGGCGTTCGCCGAATTCGTTGAGGTGCACGCCGTTGATAGTCAGCGGCTCCTCGGCGGTCGAGTAGGCCGCCTTAGTCGGGTTAAACAGATCGACAAAGTAAGCTCCCTTAGCGGTAGCGACGTCCTTGATCGCCGCGGTGTATTTGACCAATCGGGCATTGTTGGCCGTCCCGTCCGGCAGGTTGGTGTCCTTCAAATTTTCGTGGGCGATCGGCGAAAACAACACGAAGCGCGGCGCGCTCTCACCATTGGGCTTGAGCTGCGCATAGCCATCGATCATCGCCATCAGATCCTTTTTGAAAGCGTCGATACCGGCGTCATCAGCGAAGGATTCATTGTAGCCAAAGAGCACGAAAATCACATCGGCAGCACAGAGTTTGAGATACTCCTCTGCGGTGGAAAAGCCCTTGCTGCGCGGCCGCTCCTTCACGGTGTCGCCAGTGAATCCTAGGTTGCGAAAGGTGACTTCCTTGCCCTTGAGCTCGCTCTGCAACACGGTCTCGAACCAACCATGGTGCTGCATGCGGTCGGGGAGTGCGTTGCCGATCAAGCAGACGCTATCGCCTTTTTCAAACGTGAATTGCGCCGTGGCGAGGGTTCCAGATAGCAGAAGGGCGCCCAGCACCGAGAAATAAGTCTTTAGCATAGTAACGCATATACTCCCGATTCCCCCTGTGCGTCACTCACAATTTTTCACAATTTTCAGCCCCTCCCCAAACCGATCCGCGTTTGCAAAATCCGGTGAACGGTCGATATTCCGCCGTGCGCCGCGTCCCGCTCTTCCTCACCGCCATCCTCACGCTCTGCCTCTGTTCCTGCGGGACATCGAAACGCCTCGTCGTCAATGTCGACCAGCAGCGCATCGCCCTTTACGACAAGGACGAGTTCCTCGCCTCCTACCCCGTCTCCACCTCGAAGTTCGGCCTCGGCGACCGCCCGGGCAGCTACAAGACGCCGCTCGGCACCATGAAGATCGCCGAGAAATTCGGTGGCGGTGCCCGCTCCGGTGCCGTTTTCAAAAGTCGGCAAGCCACTGGCGAGGTCTTGCCCCCCAACGCCCCGGGTCGCGACCCCATCGTCACCCGCATCCTCTGGCTAAAGGGCACCCAGATGCACAACCGGCACGCCCACCAACGCTACATCTACATCCACGGCACCCCGGAGGAACGGCACATCGGCAAACCCGCCAGCTACGGATGCATCCGCATGCGCTCGCGCGATATCATCGATCTCTACCGGCGAGTTCCGAAGGGCGCCACCGTGACCGTGGTGCGAGGCTAATAGCCTATTCTTGCGCGTAAAAAAATCCCCTTCACGGAGATCGCCAACGGCAGGCCGTCCAGCGACAGCGCCCGAGCGACGGCAATCACACTCGATTCAAAACATGGACACGACACCCCCCAAAAAAAACCGGCGCCGTGCCAAAGACTACCTCTACCTATTTTTCACAGGCACCTGCATGGGAGCGGCCGACATCGTGCCCGGAGTCTCCGGGGGAACCATGGCCTTTATCATGGGCATCTACGAGGAGCTGCTCGACGCCATCAAATCCTTCAATCTACGACTGCTCCGCCGTGCCCTGAAATTTGATGTAAAGGGGTGTTTGCAGCACGTGCCATGGCAGTTCCTACTGGTGCTGGGCACGGGCATCCTCATCACACTCAAACTTCTAGCCGATGTCGTACACGGCGTGTTGGAGGATCCCACTGGGAAAATCTACCTCTACGCCTTCTTCTTCGGTCTGGTGCTGGCCTCGATCGCCGTCCTTAGCCGTCACATTAAATGGTCCACCCGAGCGTTCATCGCCCTCGGCGCGGGGGCGATCACCGCCTGGCTCATCGTCGGCCTGGTCCCCGCAGAGATGCCGCACACGGCACCCTACATCTTCTTCAGCGGCATGATCGCCATCATGGCGATGATCCTGCCAGGCATCAGCGGCTCCTTCATCCTGCTCATCCTCGGCCAGTACGCCTTCGTCGTCGGGGCACTGAAAGATCTCGACTTCAAAGTGTTCGCCATCTTTGGAGCCGGCGCCGCCATCGGCCTGTGCGGATTCGCCCGCGTTCTGAGCTGGCTGCTAAAACGCTACCACGCGCTGACTATCGCGGCACTGATCGGCTTCATGATCGGCTCCCTGCGCAAAATTTGGCCGTTCAAGGACGCCGCGAACACGACCTACATCGAGGATCGACACGGGGAGATGATCCCGCTGTCGGAGCCCAACCACCTGCCCGATTTCTCCAGCAACGAATGGTGGATCGCGCTCGCGCTCGCCGCTCTCGGGGTGGTGCTAATCTTGATCATCGAGGCCGTGAACAAGCGCATGCGCCCCCCCTCCCCCAGCAACTGAGGGAGAATCGCCTCCAAGACCGGGGCGGTCAATTGGGAGGGCACGGTATCCGTCACCGAGACCCCCGCGGGTCAGGGCATTGTGGAAATCGAGATCCGCCATCCCGATGGGCGACCCCATCGTCCTCGTCCTTAGACCCAGCAAAAAATTACCCCGTTAAAGATGAACTAACTCTCGTCGCCCTCGCGTTTGCGCTCCGGCAACAACGCGCAGGCGCCCTTACAGCCGAACACCTTGCTCAGCAGCAGGCGGTTCCGACTCACGCACATGTAGATTTTTTCCGCCACCCAAATCACTCCGGGGATCCACAAAAACAACCCCAACGGCAACAACAACGGCAGACGCATACCGAGGAAACGGAACGCTCTAGCACCACGATAAATTTTTCCCTCCGGCGTCACACAATGGATCGCCTCACGCAAATCCTCCCGCGA
>QIKC01000029.1 GCA_003232855.1 Verrucomicrobiales bacterium | reverse complement strand
TCTGCATGTGCGTCAACATCGGCATGTGGTTCGAACGTTTTGTTATCATCGTCACCTCCATCGCCCAAGATTTCCTGCCCGGCGCCTGGGACTTCTACCACCCGAGCAATATCGAAATCTGGACCTTCGTCGGCACCTTCGGGCTGTTCATGGGGCTATTTCTCCTCTTTCTGCGCTACCTGCCAGTCATCGCCATTGCCGAAATCAAAGGCGTGCTGCCCTGCCCGAGAGCGACCCCCACTACTTGCCGGATGAGACCTTCACTCACAATGCCGAGGGCGAATTGCTCGACCACGGAACCAACAAGCCGGGGTCTTAGAACACCAATACCCAACATTTTACACTGAAAACGCTAAAAAGAGTCCACGGCTTCATCGCCGAGTTCGACACCGCGCGCGAGGTCTACCACGCGGCGGAGAAGGTGCGCGATGCCGGCTACAAGCGCTGGGATGTGCATTCGCCCTTCCCCATCCATGGCATGGACGGCGCCATGGGGCTGGGCAAATCCAAGCTATCTTGGTTCGTCTTCGTCGGCGGAGCCATCGGAACCCTGACCGCCTTCCTCCTACAGTACCTCACCCAAGTGGTGATCTACCCGACCTACGTGCAGGACAAGCCAGCCAACCTCGCCACCCTGCCCGCCTTCTTCCCGGTGATGTTCGAACTCACCATCCTGCTCGCCGCCTTCACCGCAGTGTTCGGCAGCTTCATTCTCAACCGCATGCCCCGCTGGAATCACCCGCTCTTTGTTAGCGAGCAATTCACCCGCTTTTCCGATGACGCCTTTTTCGTCTGCATCGAGGCGCGCGACCCGAAGTTCTCCAAGGACGACACCCGAAAGCTGCTAGAGGAACTCGGCGGCACGAACATCGAACTGATCGAAGACGACATCTAGATCATGCGCTTTTTCTTCCTCGCTATGCTCCTCGGCGGCCTCCTAGTGGTCGGTATCTTCGGTTTCCGCGGCCAAAAATTCTCCAGCCCCCCGCTTGAGGTGTTCCCCGACATGGATCGCCAAGCGCGGGTCAACGCCCAGGCTCGCTCCGATTTCTTCGCCGACGGCGTCGGCACCCGCGCCGCCGTGTCCGGCACCCTGCCCATGGGATACAGCATCCCGCAGGCGGCAGTCGCCGACGGCGCCGCCATCATCGACGGCTTCGGCATGCCCGACAGCTATTTCAACTCCGGGCGCATCGGCGAATACTACGGCGATGGTATGCCAGAGGAAATCGTCGATCACAAAGCCCTGCTCGATCGCGGTAAACAGCGCTTCGGTATCTACTGCGCCATCTGCCACGGTGATAGCGCAAATGGCGAAGGCGTCCTCGCCAACTACGGCAACATGCGTCCCATCGCCAATCTGCACCAGCCGATGTTCGCCGACCCGACCAACCCGCAATACCGCCCCGACGGCGAAATCTTCGAGATCATCACCATCGGCCGCGGTCGCATGGGCGCCTTCGGCGGCGCCGTACCCGCCGCCGACCGCTGGGCGATCATCGCCTATCTGCGCGCCCTTCAGGCCGCCGCGAAAAATGTCCCCGCCGCCGAAGCCGAAGCACCCGCCGAAGCCCCGGCCTCTAACTAACACTAACTTTTTCCCAAGCAACTAAGCCCACCCACCGATCTATGAGCGACCACGGAGCAGCCCTCGATGGCCTTCCCCCCGAAGGCGAGACAGTCGAGGTCTCGAAGTTCTCGAAGATCACCTCCATCGCGGCGGTGGTCGGCGGGATCGGCGTATTGCTCAGCCTCGGCATCTTACTGTTTGGCGGCGAGGCCAGCGAAGCCTTCGCCTACTCCTGGCTGTTCGCCTGTTACTACTTCTTCACCATCGCCCTCGGCGGACTGTTCTGGGTGCTTCTGCATCACGCCTCCAACTCCGGCTGGGGGGTCGCCGTGCGGCGCGTCATGGAGCATCTGGCGAACATGCTGCCCTTCGCCTTCCTCTTCTTCATCCCGATCATTTTTCTCAAAACACCGCGCGAGGGACTCTACGAGTGGATGCAACTGCTCAGTATCGGTTCCGACGATGTGTTACTCGCGGGCAAAGCGCCCTACCTGACGATCGGCTTCTTCTTAGTTCGCATCTTCTTCTACGCCTTCACCCTGTGCGGCATCGCCCGCCTGCTGCGTTACTGGTCGGTCAAACAAGACTCCACCGGTGACGTGCGCCAGACCTTCCTCGCCCGCCGCTGGAGCTGCGGCCTCATCCCGCTATTCGCCATTTCCTCCACCTTCATGGCCTTCGACCTATTGATGGGGCTCGACTACAAATGGTTCTCCACCATGTGGGGTGTCTATATTTTCGCCGGTTCCGCACTCAGCTCGATGGCGGCGATCATCCTGACGGTCACCGCACTGCGCAACAAAGGTTACTTGGGCAAGGTGGTGTCGATCGAACACTACCACATCATGGGCAAGCTGATGTTCGCCTTCACCGTCTTTTGGGCCTACATCGCCTTCAGCCAATTCTTCCTCTATTGGTATGCCAAGATCACCGAAGAGACCAAGTTCTACATCCTGCGCAATACCGAAGGCTGGTATTTCCTCAGCATCTTCCTCGTCTTCGCCCACTTCGTCGTGCCCTTCGTATTCCTGCTCCGGCAGGGTGCCAAAAAGGACACCCGACAGATCTGTGCGGTCGCCGTCTGGGTGCTCTTTGTCCACATGCTGGACATCTACTGGATCGTTATGCCCGAACGCGGGCCTTCGCTTACCAATGGGGAGTCCCTCATGATTCCGGGCGCCTTCTTATTCGACATCCTCGCCTTCGTCAGCGTCGGTGCCGGGATGCTCTACTTCTACCTTCGCTCGATGGGCAGCTACAGCATTTACCCCTGCCGCGACCCGCGCCTGCTCGAATCAGCACGACTCGTCAACTAGAGCACCGACCTCCGATCATTGTTAATTGTTAAAATGGAACCGACTACCGACAGCTCACCCCTCAAGCGCTTCTGCACCTTCTGGTCTGCACTGGCCGCTTTCGCCGTGTTCGGGCTGGTGGCGGTGATCATTTCCAAAGCCACCGGT
>QIKC01000285.1 GCA_003232855.1 Verrucomicrobiales bacterium | reverse complement strand
GTAGAAACCACTTCCGGACGCGGGCGGGCTACGACAGCACGAACTCGATGTCCTCGCGGCTCAATGCGCTCATCAGCGGGCGCTGCTCGTCGAGCGCACCGGCGACCAGATCCCGCTTCCGCTGCTGCAAGCGCAGAATCTTCTCCTCCACCGTGCCGCTGGCGATCAGCTTGTAGGCGGTGACGGGATTGGTCTGGCCGATGCGGTGGGCGCGGTCGGTCGCCTGCGCTTCGACCGCCGGATTCCACCACGGGTCGAAATGAATCACAGTGTCGGCCTTGGTCAGGGTCAACCCGTAGCCCCCCGCCTTGAGCGAAATCAAAAAAATCGGCAAATCGTCGCCCGTCTGGAACGCCTCGACCTGCGCCGCACGCCGCGCGGCAGGGGTCGAACCATCGAGATACGCATAGCGATGCCCGCGCCGATCAAGATGATCCCGCAACAGGGAAAGCATGGAAACGAACTGCGAAAACACCAGGATCCGATGCCCGCCCGCCAACGCATCGCTAACCAGCGTATCGAACGCCGCCAGCTTGGCAGAATCGGCGTCGACCGCCCCCGCGCCGCCCAACAGACGCAGGTCACAGCAGGTCTGCCGCAGCCGCAGCAACACGGTGAGCACTTGCAGTTGCGAACTCTGCCAATCCCCCGCACCGGCGATCGAACGAATGCTCTCGCGGCTCTCGCGAAGTAATCGCTCGTAAACCACACGCTGCTTGGCACCCAATTCGCAGTAAATCACGCGCTCGAGCTTCGCCGGCAAATCGCTCGCCACTTCCCGCTTGGTACGGCGCAGCAGATAGGGCGAGAGGCGTCGCCGCAACCGCCGTGCCGCATCCTCACCACCCGCCGCGTGCCGCGCCACAAAGTCCTCGCGACGACCGAGGTAGCCCGGATTGGTGAACTCCATGATCGACCAGATGTCTTGAATCGAGTTCTCGATCGGCGTGCCAGTCAGCGCGATCCGCGCGACCGCCGCAATCTTCCGCGCCGCCTTCGCCGTCTGCGTTCGCGGATTTTTGATGAAACTCGCCTCGTCGGCGAACGCCAAACGGAACTCGATCTCGGGATAGCGCTCGATATCTCGAACCAGCGATCCGTAACTGGTAATGACGATATCCACCGTGGAAATTTGCTGAAAAAGCCCCGCGCGCCCGGCGCCATGCAGCACCAAGGTCGTCATCTCTGGAACAAATCGCTGCGCCTCTCGCTCCCAAGTCCGCAGCATCGAAGTCGGACAAACGACCAGCACCGGCGCCGATCTCTCGCCCCCTTTTGCGGCGATCAGTGCCAAGCTCTGAACCGTCTTGCCCAAGCCCATCTCATCAGCCAATATCGCCCCATGCCCGGCGCGAATCCGCTGATACATCCAGGCAACGCCTTGGCGCTGATAGATGCGTAATTTCGCCGTAAAATCAACCAATTCAGGGTCAAATTCAGGCTCTACATTAGAAGTAAATTCATCGATAACCTCTTTAACGTAAAGCGATTGCGATCCAGAAACCCTCCTCGACCCACTGCCGACATCGCGATTTTCGCTATTCGCCTCCGAAAGGCTATCGTAGAGCTCAGAAACCCGGCTTCGGTCGATGGCTGCTTTGCGTCCGTCAGCCAGTTTTAACACGCTCTGACCGGTGGCCAACAAACGCCGAATTTCGGCCTCAGGAATGGCCGCTCCGCCTTCGCTGGCGAAACTCAGATCAAAGTCCAGCCAACCGGCGCCGGTGCCGGTCATGACACAGCGAGGGCGCACTTTCTCGATCTGCCGAGTCAACCCAGCAAAGCGCTCGCCAATCTCCACCTGCCACTGCCCCTCGGAAATCAACCGATCCATGCCGCCGGCGTAGAAATCGAGAATGGCCTCCTCACCGCGGATAAAAAATTGAAATTTTCGAATCACCACCCCATCGCGCTCAACGCTCGACGCCTCCTTCTGCGGACGCTCCCCTGTTCGAGGAATCCGTTTGAACGCCGCTTCTTCAAAGGCCGCATTGACCTGCTCCCCAGCCTGATAGCTGAAGGCCATTTTCAAATCGATGCGCTTGAGCGAGCCCTCGATGGCCAGAGCAACCGTCGGAATACTGCGGACGACACGCAGCGTGTCGATTAACTCATCTGAACATTCCATGTGGAACATGCAGTGCAAGTGATCCAAATGTTCGCGCAACCAGTTGATATCAACCACGATCTCACGCGCTTCCGACGGGCACTCAAGCAGCGACACCAGCCGCCGCCGGAGGGCAGTTCCTCCCGTCTGCACTGGAACGCGAATGGCCAGTTGTTCGTTCGTTCGCACGATCCAAAAATGGGAATCGCCCCCAAGAAATAGGGTGTTATCGAGTCTAGGCCGTCGCAAAAACACGCTTTCCTCCCGCTCGGGATCGACGCGCAGCGCCATCGGCAGGCGGGTGAGCGTTTCGGCGATGGTCAGATGCTCCACTCCCGCCGAACGCTTGCCACCTGCGGCGATCGGCAAGGCGTCGCCGATTCCGTCCTCGAGAAGAATCAAAAAATCCGCCGCCGGGAGACTCAACAATTGCGGCTCGGCGCTCAGGCGTACGCCGAACTCCTGCCAACGCGCCAGCAGCCGTTGCTGAAAACCCTCAACCCGCTCGACGCCCGGATCAGCGGCCGCCAGACGCAGCGCCACAGGACGGCTCGCATCCCAATATTCTAAGGGCTTCAGCAGCGTCGGAAGCCACGCGATTTGCGGAGAAATAGTTTTAATAACTTTAACCTCTGCCGTTTGCAACGATTCCCCTCCCCCCTTCTTCGGCGCATCTAAGGCGCTCAATGCCACGGCGACCGAATGCTCGCAAAT
>QIKC01000005.1 GCA_003232855.1 Verrucomicrobiales bacterium | reverse complement strand
TCGTCGAGCTGCGCGCGCTTGTCTTCCGCATCGTCGTCCCCTTCGCCGATCTCCGCCGCGAGGCGGGCGATCTTACCCTCGCGTTGCTTATCGCGAACATCCTCGGCACGCCGCTGCAAAGTCAAATCGGAGGCGCTCAGCGAAAAGGCGTAGTCGAAATACGACGCCGCCTCATCCCAGCGTTCGAGGCGCTCGTAGAGATCAGCGATCTCCACCACCACGACCAGGTTTTGCGGCTCTTCGGCATAGGTCGCCCCCAGTTCGACCAACTGCGCCTCCATCTGTTCCAAAGTCGCGCCAATCCGGTTCGCCTTCTCCGAGGCGTTCGTCGCGTCCGGCTCCTTAAGCAATTTACGGAAATCGTTGCTGCCCGACTCCCAGCCACCGGTCTTCATCGTCGAATGAGCCGAGGCGTCTTTGGCCTTCTTACGCGCAGAACCATCCGAGGGATCCTGCTGGACGATCAGATCGTAAATCTTCGCCGCCTCCCCGGGGTCGCCTTGGGCGAGATAGTGATCTCCTAACTTATGCAGATTTTTCGTGTTGTCCGGATTTCCCTCACGCACCGTCTCCAATCCGAAAGCGGCGAGCTCGGGCATACCGAGGGACAAAAACGCATCAAAAAGCAAAGTGTTAGGCTCGACCCCGTAAGGATCGGTATCGAGCCGCTTCTCGATCTCCTCGATAGCCCCCAGCGGATCCTTCTTAATCTTCGCCCGAACCTTGAGCATGCCGCCGGAGAGCAGACCCTTACCGCGCTTACCGCTGGTGCGGGCACGAGCCCCTTGGGCGACCCGCAGGATCTCCCTCCCCTCTTGAAACCCGGGCTGCTGCTTCAAGATCGAATGCAACAGACTGATGGCGAAATCGTAGTTCAGCAACTCGATGGCGCTCTGCGCCTTGAGGTACAAATTCTGCTGTTTGGTGTCGAGGTCTCCCTCTTTGACGAATTCCATGCGATGGGTAATTGGGGTTGTTAAAATAACTGGGGAAGCCAGCGTCTGACGCCGACCGTGGGGCGAGACCCTAGTCGGCCCCGAACAGGTCGCGCAAGCCCGAGAATTCCGCTTTCATATCCGAAAGAATATCCGAAAAACCATACTCGAAAATCACGACCCAAAACACGGTCGCCACGGAGAAAAAGGCTCCCCAGAGCATGGCTTTCACCCCCCAAAAAATGGCTTTCAAAAACGGCATCAAGGCTGCACAGCAGGCTATCGGGATCTCGCCCCCACGTCCAGCGGGATTGCGACAATCTCAAATTAACCGAAAATCGCCTGCGAATCCCTGTTGCCCGACACCTCACCTGTGTTTCACTGGGCGATGCCGAAACCACCCCCACGCGCGCTAGCGCTCGCCATCGCCCTTCTCGTTCCCCTCCTCATCTCCGGCAAGCGCAAGGAGGCCTCCATCATCGGGTTCCACCTAGAATCCGAGGAATCGGAGCCGCTCAAGAAGACATCGAGAGTCATCATCGGCGGGGACACGTTCCGCGTGCGCAAGGCTCCGGAATTCAGCCAGGCCGATATCACAGGCTATTACCCCTTCCTCTCCAAAGACGGCACCAGTTACGGCGCCGCTTTCAGACTGGGAGAACAGGCAACGAAAAAACTCCACGACCTCAGCGAGAACGCGGTCGGCCGAAAGCTACTCACCGTCGTCAACACCGACACCGTCGCCTACGTGGTCATCGACGGTAGGGTGGACGACAACTACGTCATCTGCTGGCAGGGGCTGACCAAAGATCACCTGGCCGCCTTCGAGATGGCGGGCTTCGAAAAAATTCAACCGCAGGGAGAATCGCCAGCGAGCTCCCCGACTGCGGACAACCGTAACGACGACTTCCTACCCATTCCCGGCAGCTCACAATGATCTCCCCCCGCCCCGCCATTACGGCCTTTCTCGTTCTCGCCCTGCTCGCCTGCAGCCGTCCGACCGACGCGCAGATCCGACCGCTCGAACTCGTACTGCCGACCGCCAACCAAACGATCTTCGGATCCGACCCGTCCCAGTATTACATGTACACCCACCGCTCCTTCGAAGGGCGGCAGACCACACCCTGGCAAGCCGGGAAATACGGTTACGTGCGCAACCCACGCCGCAGCACCACGGCGGGCATCGTTTTCACCAAATTCCACGAAGGCATCGACATCCGCCCCACCGGGCGCGACCGCCGCAACAACCCCACGGACATCGTGCGCTCGATCGGCGCGGGCAAAGTCGCCTACACCAACACCCGCGCCGGCGGCAGCAATTACGGTCGCTACATCGTCGTCGTTCACGATTGGGGTTACGGAAAATTCTACAGCCTCTACGCCCACCTCGCCTCAGTGAGCTGCAAGACAGGGCAGAAAGTGCGCCCGGGCACAGCGATCGGGAAGATGGGCTATTCCGGAGTCGGATTGAACCGCGCCCGCGCCCATCTGCACCTCGAACTCAACATGATGGTCAGCTCGCGTTTCGCCACCTGGCACGGCAGCAATTTCCGTTCCCCGAACCCACACGGCCTCCACAACGGCCTCAACTTGGCCGGGCTCGACATCGCCGGACTCTACCGCGCTCTGCAACGCGACCCGAAAATCACCCTGCCACGCTTCATGTCGCGCATGAAAGTCTACTGGAAAGTCGTCGTTCCCAACAAGAGCAAACCCGACATCCTCAAATTTTACCCCTGGCTGGCGCGCGACATGGCCAAGGCAGTAAGCAACCCCAGTTGGGAAATTTCGCTCAGCAGCTCCGGCATCCCGCTCGCCGTACGCCCCTCCGGGCGCACCGTCAGCAGCCCCACCCTCAGCTGGGTCACCAGCTCCTCCGTCCCCCATTCGTGGAACAC
>QIKC01000276.1 GCA_003232855.1 Verrucomicrobiales bacterium | reverse complement strand
GCCACTCGGTCTCGTGATGGGATTTTGCTTGCGGGTGGGTTTGGGTGGCGTAGGGGGATTTGATGATGCGTTGGACAATGTTGGCCGTTTTTGTTTTGGTCTTTGCGAGACTCGCGCCGGGGGATACTGGGTCGAAGTTTGGGACGTACGTGGAGCCGGGTTCCCCGTTTTTCACGCAGGTGGTGGACGCTCGTGATTTCGGGGCTGCTGGGTGGCCGGCTGGGAATCTGGTGCCGCGCGGGATGATTCTGAACATGGGAGGCGGGATGTATGGCTGTTTCGACCCGGATCTTTTGCGCTTGGCGCTGGTTTGGCGAAGTACCGGAGGAGGGGAATTTTTGCAGATGAATTCGATGTCGGCGGGCTCATACCGGGTGTCGAGTTTGAAGGCGGCGGCGGGGCAAAAAAAACTGCCGCAGCCGTTGGGGACGCCGATCTGCGCGACGGGGATTCGTCCGGGTTGGGTGGCGGGCGAAACGGCTGAGGCCGGCGCTGGGGGGGACGTCGGACGTGGGCCTTTGCCGCGCGAGAAGGGCAGGTTTTTGGGAATCCAAATCGGCGAGGGGACGGCGACGCTGCGCTATGAGGTCGCAGGGACGCGGATCGACGAGCGCGTGCTGGCGATCGGTAAGGAAGGGTTCCTTAGGATGTTCGGTGTGGCGGCTCATGCGGGCGCGCTGTCGGTCGAGTTGGGGGAGAACCTGTCGGACACTTTGATCGAGGCGACCGAGGGCGTGGAGATCGTGCGTGTGGGGGGCAGGGCGCGGGCGGTGATCGCGCCGGACGCGGAGTGGAGGGCGATCGCGGTGGCGATCGGGGGGGCGTTGCCGGAGGATTGGGATGCTCAGGTCGGGGCGGCGGGTTGGCCGATGCTGGCGCCGTCGGCGCGTTGGCCGGGTGCGGTGGTGATGGATTTGGCGACGCCGGGCGCTGGGGATAGCTTTGTTATTGACGAAATTCCCTTGCCGTTGCCGAACCCGTGGAAGCGTAACGTGCGGCTCTCCGGAGTCGGATTCTTCGCCGACGGGCGGGCGGTAGTGACTACTTTCGATGGCGATGTGTGGATGGTGACCGGTGCCGACCGAGACGTGGGCAGCGTTGAGTGGCGACGTTTTGCTAGCGGATTACACGAACCGATGGCTCTGCAGGTGGTGGCGGATGAGGTGTTCGTGTTTGACCGCAACGGTATTTGGCGACTGCACGATGAGAACGGAGATGGCGAGGCAGATTTTCACGAAATGTGGTCGGACGTGGTGCCGCAGACGGCGGAGACGCGGGAGTTTGCGATGGGTTTGTTGGCGAAATCGGGTGGCGGTTTCTATGTGGTGAAAGGTGGGCAGGCGGTGGGCTCGGTGGGTATCGCCAACGGCACGATCTGCGAGGTGAGTGCGGACGGGCGTTCGTACACGATCGTGGCGAAGGGGCTGCGGCAACCGTACGCGGGGATCGATAAGGTGACGGGGACGATCACTTCCAGCGACCAACAGGGAAATTGGGTGCCGGCGACGCCGATTCATTTGATCGGCGGGGGACGCCACTATGGTTTCGTGCCGTCGGCCTTGGAGCAGGTGCCGCACGAGGGACTACAGGAGCCGGCGCTGTGGATTCCGCATATCGTCAACCAGTCCGGGGCATCTCAGGTGTGGTTGCGCGATGCCGAAATGGGGGCGCTGAATGATTCTCTGATCCATATCGGCTACAACCGGCCAGAGCTGTTCAAAATCTATCTGGACCAGCATGGGAAAATGGCGCAGGGCGCGGTGGCGAGTGCGGTGAGCGGGTTTCCGTGCGCGCTGTTGCACGGGGCGGTGAACCCTGCGGACGGGCAGCTCTACGTCTGTGGGTTCCGTATCTGGGGGACGGCGTTGGATCAAATCAGCGGCTTGTTCCGGGTGCGCGATGCGGGTGGGGTCAGCACGCTGCCGACAGGGGTGCGTTCGCAGGCGCGTGGGGTGCTCTTGCAATTTGGGTTCGAGCTGGATGCGGCGTTGGCGACGAGCCCGATGAGCTACACCGTGGAGCGGTGGAATTATCGGCGGACGAAGGACTACGGCAGCGGGCACTATAAGCTCGATGGCGAGCCCGGACAGGAGTCGATGCCGGTGGCGAGCGCGACGTTGTCGAAAGACGGGAAGTCGGTGTTCCTAGCGATCCCGTCCATGGCGCCGGTGCATACCCTAGCGGTGCGCTATCGTCAGGCGCAACCGGGGGGGGTGCCGGAGGTGCGATCAGTTTACCTTACAGTACATCAATTAAACGCCTTCGATTTGCGCGAATCCGGGTTCGCCTCGGATGAGGTGAGCATGGAGATCGACCCGTCGATGTTGGCGGCGGTCGCGGCGGCGCCAGATCCTTCGGCGCAGGAGGGGAAAAAGGTGGCGACGACTTTCGGCTGCGTGGCGTGCCACTCTGTGGACGGTGCGGAGGCCAATGCGCTGCCGGGTCAAGTGGTGGGGCCGGCTTGGACAGGTCTGTGGGGGATGCGGCGGGAACTCTCGGACGGCTCGGTGCAGAACGCGGTGGATGCGGCGTATCTGCGCGAATCGATTTTCGAACCTGGGGCGAAGCTGGCGAAGGGGTTCGAAGAAAAAGGGGTGGGGATGCCTAGCTATTTAGGGGTGCTGCAGGACTGGCAGGTGCAAGGAAGAGGGACAAAAATAGCGTGAACGTGCCGGGAGGATCGCCCCGGCGAGGCTAGGCGCGCTCGTCGATCGGCACGATCGGCGGCTGGGATTCGGCGCCGGTGTAGGCGGTGAGCGGGCGGTAGAGGCGGTTGTCGTCCAGTTGCTCTAACACTTGCGCAGTCCAGCCAGCGGTGCGGCTGATGGCGAAGATGGGGGTGAACAGGTCGGTGGGGATGCCGAGGCTGTAATAGACGGTGGCGGAGTAGAAATCGACGTTGGCGTTGAGCCCCTTGCGCTCGCGCATGATCTCGGCGATGCGCTCGGACATGTTGATCCACTTTGGGTCGCCGAGTTCGTCGGTGAGCTTGATGGCCATTTTCTGCAAGTGTGGGGCACGCGGGTCGAGCACCTTATAGACGCGGTGGCCGATGCCCATGATCTTTTCTTTGCGCTCCAGCTTGCCCTCGACATAGGCATCCACTTTGTCCTCGGAACCGATTTCCTCTAACATTTGGATAACGCCCTCGTTGGCGCCGCCGTGCAGCGGTCCCTTGAGAGTGCCGATGGCGGAGGTGATGGCGGAATACATGTCGCTGAGGGTGGCGACGGTGACGCGGGCGCTGAAGGTGGAGGCGTTCATGCCGTGGTCGGCGTGGATGATGTAGGCGACATCGAGGGTCTTGGCGGCGTCGGCGCCCGGTTCCTCGCCGTTGGTCAGGTAGAGGAAGTGAGCGGCCTCGCTGAGGTCGTCGCGCGGGGCGACGATGTCGAGCCCCTGACGGGCGCGGTGGAAGCCGGCGACGATGAGCGGGATCTTGGCGACGATGGAGAGCGCGCGCTCTTCGTTGAGTTCGCGGTTCTGATCCTGGCCGCGGGTGTCATAGAGGCCGAGCATGGACACGGCGGTGCGGACGACGTCCATCGGGCCGGCGTCTTTAGGGGCAGATTTGAGGAAATCGAGGATTCCCTGAGGCAGGCTCCGCTGGGCGCGCAGGGTGGTGGTGAGGGCGTCGAGTTCAGCGCGGTTCGGCAGCTTGCCGCGGTGCAGCAGGTGGAGGACTTCCTCGAAGGAGGTGTGTTCGACCAGAGCGTCGATGCTGTAGCCCAGATAGGAGAGCTTGCCCTCTAGGCCCTCGACTTTGCTGAGTTTGGATTCGTTGGCGATGACGCCTTCTAGACCTTTGGATACGATTGCCATGTTTCTCTGTAATTGGTTGGGTGTTGCCGACAATACGGCGCTACGGCGGCAGAACTGCCGGGATGATCGGCGGCAAGACTACAGGCGAGACCCCCGTTTCGCAAGGGGCGAAGGTAAGACGCAAGCGGGTTGCCGATGCGACGGAAAAATTCGGTGTTTTGGACGGGAATCACCGAGCGGAAGGCGTTGATCGGCGGGGCGGAACACGCTACATCTTACCAACGCATCGGATGCCTGCGAAAAAGAACAAGATCGACCCCGCCACCCTGACCGGCACCGCTTTGGTCAAAGAGGTGTGCCGACGGCTGCGACTGGCGCGTAGCCGCTGGAAAGATCACAACAACCGCGCCTGCCGCGCCGAACGGGAGAAGGCCTTGGCGCTCTATGAGAAGCTGGACAAGGCGGGGCGCGAAAAGGTGCCTCAGGAGCTGCGAGTGTGGTTGCGCTACCGCAGCGAAAAATACTTCGGCGACGGGCGCACGGCACCGCAGCGGCGTCGGTAGCTCTCTGGGCGGCGGTAATCGCACGCTCCCTGCTCGGGCAACAAGAAAATTGGGGGTAGTTCGTGAAAATGACTAGTTTTTACGAATTATTTGAACATCCGTAACATTAAAAACGCAACGACATCAAATAGGACAAGGGTTCTGAATTTTGAGATTTCCAAGGAAAACAAAACCTCGACATCTTCAGCGAACCCGTATAAGCCTGTTAACTGGAAATTACTATTGATAGCGAAGTCACTTAAAAATATTTTTCGATCAAAAAACCAAAAAACACCCCCACTATGAAAATTCTATCTTTCCTTTACATCGCCTCGCTCGCTCTTTTCTTCTCTTCCACAAGTAACGCTACTGTATTTATTATCTCAGGATCAATCGATCCACTGCAGGCAGGAACGAATGGCGGTTTTGGAGGCGGCTCAGGAAGCGGCACGGGTTCCGTCAGTGGCACCTACGACGATTCGACAAATCTATTTAGCTATAACATTAGCTGGTCAGATCTCACTGCTGGCGTAACGAACATCCACTTTCACTTAGGCGCACCTGGAGTTGGTGGTGGAGTTGCTCTAAGTGTTCCTTCATTTGATAATCCACTAATTGTTAACGATGTCCTGCTTACTGGAACGCAAGAGACTGACCTACTTGCGGGGAATTGGTATGTGAACATCCATACAGGCGGTTTTGGTGGAGGAGAAATACGTGGCCAGGTGAGTGCCACTGTCGTGCCTGAGCCTTCTTCTGCCTTGTTTCTTGGATTAGGCGCTTTTGCTTTGATGCTGCGAAGACGTTCAAGCCGGAGCAAGTAACGCCTTTCGACGCTCCTATCCTCAAGCGTTCGATTCTGAATTCGAGCGCTTGAGGAGCGAGCTAGAGAAATATAGCTGTTTTCTCTGGCGACAGCAGACAGCATCTCACAAATACCTAAGCGCGAAGAGCTTGATGATGATTTTTCCAAAAACAGTGTCAGGAACTGTCGATCCCGGTAGTGGTCATCTCGCTGGCTACAGCTTTTGATTCGATTCAAGGGAACCGTCCCCTTGAAGGAAAACGGAATCCCGAGTCGTCGCCAAGCGCCGTCATGGCGTCTACTTCCTCAGCCGCGAGAAGGCGAACATGGATATCGGGGTCATTAG
The DNA here is from genome assembly GCA_003232855.1 of Verrucomicrobiales bacterium. Taxonomy (GTDB): domain Bacteria; phylum Verrucomicrobiota; class Verrucomicrobiia; order Verrucomicrobiales; family DEV007; genus SZUA-55. The sequence continues at coordinate 25 of QIKC01000276.1, read as the reverse complement.
GCTGACGCCCGGCTTCGAGCGGGCG
>QIKC01000298.1 GCA_003232855.1 Verrucomicrobiales bacterium | reverse complement strand
GCCAGCTTGCGGATGCCCTTCAAATCTTTCCGCTCGCGCTCCGCCTGCTGAATTTTCCCGAGCATCGCCTTCGCCGCCGCCGGGTTGCGGTGCAGGTAGTTGTCGAGCTGATCCTGCACGAAGCCGACGATCCACCCGCGCACCGGCTGACCGCCGCTCGGCGCCGTGTGTATCGAGCCCAACTTCGTCTTGGTCTGCGATTCGAACACCGGCTCCTGAATCTTGACGCTGATCGCCGCCACGATCGACTGCCGCACGTCGGCGGGTTCGAACGCCTTCTTAAAGTGGTCGCGCACCGTCTTCACCACCGCCTCCCGGAACGCCGCCTGATGGGTGCCGCCCTGAGTGGTGTGCTGGCCGTTCACGAACGAGTAATATTCCTCGCCATACTGATTCCCGGAATGAGTCAGCGCCACCTCGATGTCCGGGCCCATCAAGTGCGCCACCGGGTACAACGGCTCCTCACCGATTTTCTTCTCCAGCAGCTCCTTGAGCCCATCCTTCGATTTGAATTTTTTGCCGTTGAACACCAGCGTCAACCCGGTGTTCAGGTAGGCATAGTTCCACAGCATATTTTCGATGAACTCCTCACGCCATTCGAAGCCGTCAAAAATCTCGCCGTCCGGAGTGAAGCTCAACGCCGTGCCCGAGGGCGCTTTCGACGCCTTCGCCCGCACCATCTCATCGACCACCTCCGCCTTGGAAAAACTGATCACCTTCGTCTTCCCCTCCCGCACCGAGCGGATCTCGAAGTGGTTCGACAAGGCATTCACCGCCTTGATACCGACGCCGTTCAGACCGACCGTTTTCTGAAACGCCTCGGAATCGTATTTCGCTCCGGTATTGATCTTCGCCGCACAGTCCATCAACTTTCCCAGCGGGATCCCCCTGCCAAAATCCCGCACGCTCACCGTATCGCCCTCCAGCACGATTTCGATCTGCTTGCCATTGCCCATGACGTACTCATCGATGCTGTTATCGATCACCTCCTTAAGCAGCACGTAGATCCCGTCGTCCGGCGCCGAACCATCCCCGCGCTTGCCAATGTACATCCCCGGCCGCAGCCGAATATGCTCCCGCCATTCGAGTGTCTTGATATCGTCTTCCGTGTATTTCGTCGTCGCCATGAGTTCGGTAATTTCCGCACACATCCCGCCACACCGGCAAAAATGCTTCGCTGAGCTTAACTAGTATCCCGATTCCTCGATTCCTCAACAGCAAGACAAAACGCCACCAACATTTCGATCCCACCGTAGGACGGAGAGCCTCTCCGTCCGAACTCCGCCACCGGGCAATTTCCACCGCCGGGTAGACAACCCGGCCTACGCGACCATATGAGAAAAAAACCGGAGCATTACGCCGTCACGAGAGACTAGAAATCGCGCCCTTCTCGTAGCGCGATCGGGCACTCCGCTGAACCCTACCCACCCTTCAAAAAGGGAATCCTTCAGCGTCTCCGGCGTGCCAACATCCCCACACATCCTAACATCACTAGGACTCCCGACGTGGGTTCAGGGACACTGGCGAGGCGGAACCCCACGTCGAAGTTCCCGTTGGCCGGCCCGAAGTCGAGGCGGCCCGAGGAGCGCAGGCCGCCCTCGGCGTCGTTCCAAGAACCCCCGCGCAGCCCGCGCGACGAGCCGAATACCTCGGCGTCGTTCCATTCCCAAACGTTCCCTCCTTGGTCGAATGTCCCATAATAGCTCCCGCTTCCCGTGAACGCTCCGCCATCCGTCAGACGGTTCGGGCCGGCCAGCGTGAAGTCACCATCAAGGAAGTTCGCCAAATTCGATCCAACTCCCACGTCATTCCCCGGAACCGCGTCACTCTGCGTCGGATACAGCCAGTAGTTGTCTCCGTCATCCCCCGCCCCGATGCTCGGGTCGTAATACGCCGCCTTATACCACTCGTCCTCCGTCGGAAGATAGACGCTCGCACCCGGTGCTGCCATTGGCGTGGTCAGGCTCATGTCATACGTCCCCGTCTCCGTATCTCCCGCTCCCTGCCCATTGCTCATCCAGTTCACAAAGCGCGCCGCGTCAAACCAACTCACATACGTCACCGGTCGCAAGCCACTACCTCCCGTAACCGCATAGCTGGAAACCCCGACCGTGACGGTCTGCGTGATCCCCGCGATGTTCGCAACACTCCCCATGTTCGCGTTGTAGAGGCCGTGCACATCCGTCGTCGTCGCCACCGCATTCAGAAATTCCGCGTAATCGTCCAAGCTCGTCTCCGTCCTCGCGATCCGGTAATTGTAACCCACCGCTCCGTAGACACCGGGTTCGCTAGCATTCAAATTATCCGCCGCATTCGTAATATCCCCGACCGACACCCAGTCAATCGTCACTGCCTGCGCCTGCGGCGCGCCCATTAGCCCTGCCGTAATCGCCAGTAGCCCCATCGTTTTGGAAAAAATCATTTTCATAATGATCCGATCTAAGCCCATCCGGGGGGGGGGCAAGAGAAAATAATGTTTTTTTGCCCCCCCCTGCCACAACATCCCCAGAGCGGCTGCCCACAAGCTTGGCCACGAACCTATCGGCCTATCCCACCAAACCAAAAAAAGACCACCCCATTTGACCGTTATCGAAAATAATTGGCACTCTATCTATCCATCCGCCCCGACGTCCCACGCGCCGCGCTCTTTACCAAAGCGGAACGCGCCGCCGCGCTCGTCGATCGCGTGTACCCGCATCTCCCCGGCATCGATCGAGACCACCTGCGCTTTCGCCAGCGGCAGAAAAGCACCGGTATTGATGACAAATTTTTCCCCAGCGCGATGGATCGCCGCGCGGTGGGTGTGGCCGTGAATGATGAAACGCGCCTCGGGACGAAACT